>DXGD01000406.1 GCA_019114115.1 Candidatus Nesterenkonia stercoripullorum | reverse complement strand
CGGCTTCCACCGGTTCCGCGCTGAAGCTCCCACCCAGGGCCTCGGCCCGCTCCCGCATGCTGTGAAGGCCGACGTCGGCGCCAAGCGGCTCGGGCGCGCTGCGATGCGGCCCACGATCAGACACCGTGAGGTGCAGCCCGTCAGCGGAGCTGCGGATCCGCACCTGCGCGGCCCCTGCGCGCGAGTGCTTGACCACGTTCGTCAGGGCTTCCTGAAGAATCCTCAGGGCAGCTGACTGAACGTGGCCGGGAAGCCCGTGGACGACGTCGATATCTGCGGTCACGGTGATCGGCAGCGGGTCGAAGACGGCCTTCTGCAGAGATTCCAGGCTGAAGCCCGGGACCTCCCGCGCGGAAGCCGGGACGCCTCGACGCAGCGTCCGGACTGTCCGGCGCAGCTCGGTGAGCATCTCGCGGCTGGTCTGCTTCACAATGTGCGCTGACTGACGTGCAGTGTCCGGGTCAGAGCCCACGGACTCCCCGATCACATCGGCATGCATGGAGACCACTGTGGCGTGGTGGCCGAGTGCATCGTGAAGCTCCCGGGCGATCTCCGCGCGCTCCTGGGCGGCGGCTGCCATAGCCCGCACCCGCTCCTGCTCAGCAGCCGCGGTCTGCAGCCTGCGGCTGCTCTCCTGCACCTGACGACGCAGCCTCAAGCTGACCCCGAGCGCGATGGCCGCAGCGGCGATCCCCAACTCACCGACGAGCTCATACCCGATGATCCGCTCAGCATCCTGACCTTGCGCCAGCCGGACGCTGTAGGAGATGCCGAAGGTCAGGGCGAGCGCCGCAAGAGCCCATCCCACGCGGCGGAACTGGGCAGTCGAAAGCAGCGCCCCCGCCAAAGGAACACCGAGCCCGATGGCTGGGTATCCCGCAGCGTAGTACCCGAAGACGCCAGCTATGGTGATCCCCAGAACGACGAGGGGAAATTGCCGGCGCAGCAGCATGAGCGCGCCGAGGGCGAAGGCGCCGCTGTAGGCGAACACGTCGGGAGGACGCTCTCCGGCGAGGTCGGCGTAGATCATCCAGGAGACGGCGCCGAAGATGATCATGCCGAGCACTGCGTCGGAAAGCCAGCGCTCCACGCGCGTGAGGACGGGCCGCTGCGCCGTGTCCTGGATCGAGGCCATAGTTTCAGTGTAGGCAGGGCCACTTCCGCGCAGCGATCACCGCGAAGCGCAGCGAAGTGTCGTTTCCAAGCGACATCGCTTCGCGCCGCTCGGCAGATCCGTAGCCTGGCCCTGCCGCAATAGTTTCTACGGTATGACTTCTTATCCAGACACCGCAGGCCAGCATCGTTTCGTCCTGTCCGGGCAGGAGGTGGCCCGATGAGACAGCTCAACGTCCCATGGCGACTCGTCCTCCTGTTAGGCGCTTTCGCGCTGATCCGGCCGATCCTGCGCATCACACGGATCGCCAGTGAGGACGGCCCGCTGCACCCCGCCGCAGCCGCGTTGGGCGCGACGGCGCTCATCACAGTGGTGTGGATCGTCGCCGTCGTGCAGGCCCGGGCTGCGCGCCCCGTGCTGACCCTGGTGCTGGCGGGCCTGGTCTACATGGTGCTGAGCTCGCTGCTTGCCGGCGTGCTCTCCCCCATCATCGACGGAGAGTTCCAAGGACCGCTCGCCAATCCCATCGCCATTCCCGTACTGCTGATCCTGAACGCGGCGTGGGGAGCACTTGCCGGCTGTCTGGCGTGGGCGGTTCTCGCCGTCAGAGGGCGCAACGCTCGGTAACAGCACGATAGTCCAGGAATACAGCTCATGCGCACGCGTTGAACGGAGTGAGCGTCACGCGGATCAAGCACCACGGCGGGTGCCTGAATCGCGGCGCACACCTAGATACTCAGTCGATCAGCAGGGAGCATTCACATGTCAGATGCTGTCAGCACGCAGGTCCAGCTTGTTTCTCGTCCCACCGGGTGGCCGGAGCCGGAGAACTTCACCACCGTCACCGTCGACCTGGGCGACCTCCAGCCCGGTGAGGTGCGGGTACGCAATGAGTTCATCTCCGTGGACCCCTATATGCGTGGTCGCATGAACGAAGGGCGCAGCTACGTCCCTCCGTTCAGCCTGAATGAGCGCATCACCGGTGGAGCCGTCGGCAGGGTCGTGGAATCTGCCTCCGACGAGCTGGCCGTGGGCACGGCAGTCCTGCACCAGCACGGATGGTCTGACGCCATCCAGGCTGACGCCTCAACGTTCACGGCTGTGCCTGAGATCGACGGCGCTCCGCTCTCGCTCTACCTGCACATCTTCGGCATGACCGGCCTCACCGCCTACGTGGGGCTCAAGCGGATCGCTCAGCTGCGCGAAGGGGATACTGTCTTCGTCTCCGGCGCCGCGGGAGCGGTCGGAACTGCTGCCGGGCAGCTGGCCAGGCTCCTCGGCGCCGGCCGAGTGATCGGCTCTGCCGGGTCTGCGGAGAAGGTCCAGCTCCTCACGCAGAAGTACGGCTACGATGCGGCCTTCAACTACAAGGACGGCGACGTCGCGCAGCTTCTGCAGGAGGCAGCACCAGAAGGAATCGACGTGTTCTTCGACAATGTCGGGGCCGACCACCTCGAAGCTGCCATCGGCGCGTTCAACGACCACGGACGGGCCGCGATCTGCGGATCCATCGCCAGCTACAACGCGACAGAGCCGACCCCCGGGCCGCGCAATATGTGGAACCTCGTGGCTCGGAAACTCCTGCTGCAGGGGTTCATCGTCGGTGATAATGGGGATATGGCGGAAGAATTCCAGCAGACGATGGCCGAGTGGTTCGCTGCCGGCCGGATCGCGTACGACGAGACCGTCGTCGACGGCGTCGAGAACACCGTGGACGCCTTTCTCGACATGATGCGCGGCGGAAACACCGGCAAGATGCTGGTCCGCGTGAGCTGAGGCCGTGCGGCCGCCGGCCTGGCCCATGCCCGCAGAGCCAGACGGGTCAGGCCGACGACGTCGTCACTGCGGCGTGCTGAGCCAATCTCTGGTGCCGTGGGGCCCGGAGATGTAGTCCGGCCATGGCAGGTGAATGGGCGGGGCAAAATCGGCAGGCAGCATGGGCTCCGCGCCGTGACAAGCTTTCTGCTGGTGAAACTCCTGCGTGGCTCTTTCGAGGACCTCCGGCCGGAGTAGGAGGTCGATCATCGTCCCGGACACGGTCTTCCCGGCCACCTCGATCGTCGGGTCGATCGTGCTCGGGATGCCGCCGAGGGCGTTCATCACCCAGCTCGGGT
>DXGD01000405.1 GCA_019114115.1 Candidatus Nesterenkonia stercoripullorum | reverse complement strand
AAGCCCCATCATCGCCTCCTTGGATCCTGAGCAGCATCATCCCGCACGGATCTGAGTCTGCAGAAGCACCCCCAGGCGTGACGCTTTCCGGCCTGGTTTCTGACATACCTACCAGAATGCCACCTCAAGTGGTCATTATCGAGTTCATTGTCACGTCGGCACCGTCGTGCCGCCCCGGCAGCGGCTACGACGCAGGTCCTGGCAGCAGCGCTGGCGCTGGCTGCGGCAGAGGATTCGCCCCTGTAGAGGCACCCTCCCGACGACGCCGGCGTGGAGATCCCTGCCCCCACACCGGCATCATCTCAGCGTCGTCTTCCACTGGGGTGGATCATGTCCACACCGAGTGTTCTGCCGTCATCCGCGGCTCACTCCTCAGTGGAGCCTTCATCGGGCATCAGCACGCCGTCGATCATGTACACGGTGGCGTTCGAGGTCATCACACCGCCGCACACCAGGCCGGCCTCGTCGAACATGAGGTCTTCGCCCTCACCCTCGATCATGACTGTGTCGCCCTGGACCGTCTCATGCTCACCGGCGACTTCGTCAGGACTGAGCTGGCCTGGGATGACGTGGTAGGTCAGCACATCGGTCAGCTGGTCGGCGTCGCCGGTCAGGGCCTCGAGGTCCTCCTCGGGAACCTCGGCGAAGGCGTCATCGGTCGGGGCCAGCACCGTGAACTCATCGCCATTGAGCGTGTCGACCAGGTCGACATCGGGGTTGAGCTCACCGGAGACAGCGTCGGTGAGAGTGGTGAGCATCGGATTGTTCGACGCCGCCGTGGCGACAGGGTCCTCGGCCATGCCCTCGACCGAACCGTCACCATCAGGGACTTCCTCCGCATAGTCCTCGCACTGGCTGCCCACCAGGTCCGCTGCCGGGTCCATCTCGCCGGACTCGGCGCCCTCGGAGTCGGAGCCCTCGGAGTCCATGTCATCGGACTCCGTCTCGGTGGCGTCGTCGCCGCCGGAGTCCTCCGTGGTCTCCTCTGCCGTGGCCTGATCCGAATCCTGATCATCGCCGCCATCACTTCCGCCGTCGCCACAGGCGCTCAGCCCGAGGAGAAGGATCGTCCCGAGGCCGAGGACGGATGCTGCCGTGGAACGCTGCTGGGTCTTCATGACGAATCTCCCTTGTCGATCTCATCGTGGTCTCATCGGTACTGAGGTCGGTCCTCAGCGCCGCCGACGCCGCGAGCTGGGCTCATCGGGGCCGCGTACCAGTAGTTCGGAGCAGGGAGCCCGTTGGATGGGTGACACAAAAGAACTGGCTCCTCCTCATCGCCTGAGGCGATGAGGAGGAGCCAGTTCAAGAGGTTCAGTTCATCGAACCCGAGGGATCGGGAGCAACAGCTCCCAGATCATCTGAAGCTCAGAGAGGGGTGACGTTCTCAGCCTGCAGACCCTTGGGGCCGCGTGCAGTCTCGAACTCGACCTTCTGGTTCTCCTCGAGGGAACGGAAGCCGGATGTAGTGATCGCGCTGAAGTGCACGAACACGTCGTCAGAGCCGTCTTCGGGTGCAATGAACCCGTAGCCCTTTTCGGCGTTGAACCATTTGACGGTGCCAGTGGCCATGATGTTTCCTTACTATTCTTACTTCGCACCGATCTCACGATGCTGTACCCGGTTGAGTCCTGGCCGGACAGAACCGGAGCCTATAACGGGCCACTGACTGATGAAGTACCCATTCAGCCTACGCTACTTCTGGGCTATGGTCACCATTTAGGTCAGGAAAGTACGGAAGATTCCACTGCAGCCAGAGATTCATCCGGCATTGCCGAAGATTCGAAACGAACCATCATCGCTTTGAATCCTGGGGTATTCGATTCTCGAGCCACGAGATCACGGTGCACCAGGGCATTGGCCTCGGGGTAATACGCAGCAACGCAGCCTCTGGCTGTCGGGTACGAGACCAGCCGGAATTGGTGGGCGCGCCGCTCCTCTCCGCGGAACGTGGAAATGACATCGACCATGTCGCGGTCGGCGAATCCGGTCTCCGCGAGATCCTCGGGATGAATGAGGATCACCCGACGTCCTCCTGAGATGCCCCGGTAACGATCGTCCAGGCCGTAGAAGGTGGTGTTGTACTGGTCGTGCGAGCGCATCGTCTGCAGAACCAGGTGACCTGCTGGGGGCTCGAGATACTCCAGGTCACGGACGCTGAACTCCGCCTTGCCGCCTTCCGTCGCGAACTGCCGGTGATCCCGTGGAGGATTGGGCAGCACGAAGCCGTACTTGTCCCGGACCCGCCGGTTGAAGTCCTCAGTGCCAGGCACCACGCGGGAGGCGTGGTCCCGGATGACGTCGTAGTCATCGGCCATCGCCTTCCAGTCCACGGCGTGCTCCGCACCGAGTGCTGCCTCCGCGATGCGCGCGATGATCACCGGCTCGGCGAGGAGGTGATCCGACACCGGTTCCAGGCGCCCCTGCGTCGAGCTGACCACCGACATCGAGTTCTCCACAGAGAGGAACTGCGCGCCGTCGGGATGCTTGTCGTCGCGATCCGATCGGCCCAGCGTGGGCAGGATGATCGAGGTCCTGCCGTGGACCACATGAGAACGGTTAGGCTTCGTCGAGATGTGCACTGTCAGCCCGGTCGCCTTCAGGCCCTCTTCCATGAGCTCGGTATCCGAGTTGGCCATGGCAAGATTCCCGCCCAGGGAGACGAAGACGTCGACGTCGCCGGCTGCCATCGCCTTCATCGCCTCAGTGGAGTCATAGCCGTGATGGCGCGGCGACTCGATGCCGAACTCCGTGTCGAGCCGCTCGAGGAACCCTTCTTTGGGCCGCTCCCAGATCCCGAAGGTCCGGTCCCCCTGGACATTCGAATGCCCGCGCACGGGACAGGCTCCAGCACCTGGCTTGCCGAAATTGCCCTGCAGCAGGAGCAGGTTCACGATCTCCCTGATCGTGTCCACCGAATGCGGCTGCTGGGTGATGCCCAGCGCCCAGCAGAAGATCGTGGCCTTCGACGCCGCCATCAGGTCCGCAATATGCTCGATCTCCCAGCGCTGCAGGCCCGTCGCCCGCTCGGTGACCTCCCAGTCCAGCTCGGCGCGTGCCGCAAGATACTCTTCTGCGCCGTGAGTGGAGCTCTCGATGAACTCGCGATCGATGACCGATCCGGGGTTCGCCGCGTCCCGCTGGATCAGCAGATGCCCCAGCGCCTGGAACAGGGCCTGATCGCCGCCGACTTTGATCTGCAGGAACTCGTCGCTGATCCGGTCCCCGCTGCCCGCGATCCCCTGCGGGGTCTGCGGGTCCTTGAATCGGAGCAGCCCCGCCTCGGGCAGCGGATTGACCGCGACGACTTTGGCTCCCTTATTCCGCGCCTCCGCCAGCGTGCCGAGCATCCGCGGATGGTTCGTACCCGGGTTCTGCCCGACGACGAAGATCAGCTCAGCACGCTCCAGGTCCTCGAGAGAGACGGTGCCCTTGCCGATGCCGATCGTCGGATTCAGCGCCGAACCCGAGGACTCGTGGCACATATTCGAACAGTCCGGCAGATTGTTCGTCCCGGCGCAGCGGGCCAGCAGCTGATACATGAACGCCGTCTCATTAGCTGTGCGCCCAGAGGTGTAGAAGACAGACCGGTCAGGCTCCGCCGCGCGGATATGCTCCCCGATGATCTCGAACGCTTCGGCCCACGGCACCGGCGTGTAGTGGGTCTCGCCCTCACGGATCATCATGGGCTCGGTGATGCGTCCCGACTGCCCCAGCCAGTACTCAGTGCGCTGTTCAAGATCCGATATCGGGTGCTGCGCCCACCACTCGGGAGTCACCACGCGCTGAGTGTTCTCCTCGGCGAGCGCCTTGGCGCCGTTCTCGCAGAACTCGATGCGTTTGCGATCGCCGGTGATGGACTCCGGCCACGCGCAGCCAGGACAGTCGACACCGCCAGGCTGATTCACCCGGTACATGGAACGCACAGTACGGCTGACGCCGCCCTGGGTGATGCCACGGTCGAAAGAGACCTGGACCGCTTTCAGCCCGGCCGCCGCATGCTCGGGACCTGTGACCTGCAGGTCGGCCTCGTCGATGTCTTTCAGTTCTTTTTGGCGGCGTCGGAGCTCTGACATGGGCACTTCACTTTCAACAGAGGGAGAGAGCTACTGTGGTCTCACTCACTAGTCTAAACTTCTGGACACTTATCGGCAC
>DXGD01000404.1 GCA_019114115.1 Candidatus Nesterenkonia stercoripullorum | reverse complement strand
CATGTCAGGGCAGTCTTCGACGGTGACTCAGGGATCTGGGCCCACGCGGCGAAGTCGACGCTGCTAGTGGACAGCTCAACGGTCGACGTCGAGACCTCGCAGTTCTGTCACAATGAGTCGGCCCGGCGAGGTTTCCAGTTCGTGGACGCGCCAGTGTCCGGCGGGATCTCGGGTGCTGCCGCGGCGACTCTGGCATTCATGGTCGGCGGCGAGGACGATGCGGTGCAGAAGGCCCTCGACTACATCGACCCCATGGCAGGTAAGACCATTGCCGCAGGTGGAGCGACTACCGGTATTTCGGCGAAGGTCTGCAACAACATGATGCTCTTCATCAACCTGATGGCAGCCGCTGAGGGGTCCCAGTTGGCGGACCGGCTGGGATTGGACCCGAAGGTCTTCTGGGAGATCGCTTCGGTCTCCTCCGGCCGCTCCTGGGCTCAGCAGACCTGGTATCCGATGCCCGGTGTGATCGAGACTGCAGCGGCCAACAACAACTACGAGGCCACCTTCCGTGCCGATCTGGCCCTCAAAGATGTCACACTGGCACTGAACGCCGGTGAGCTGACCGGGGTGACTCTCGAAGCCGCACAGCTGGCCAGTACGAAGTTCCAGCATCTGGTCGATGAAGGGCTGGGGGACAAGGACTGCTCGCTCATCTCGAAATACGTGTCCCCTGACGGGACCGCACCGGGGTACCGGCACGAGGCACAGCAGACGCGCGGTGCCGCTGCGGACGACGCCGCCACATCAGCGGCCGATTCGGCCGCGTCCGGGAAAGCACCGCACCACGACGCCCAGGGAAAGGCCTGAACTCGATGACTCATACAGCAGACACTCAGACGGCAGGTGCCGTGGAGTCCCAAGCGCCCATCGTCGGCCATTCGATCGGCGGGGAGCTCGTTCATGACTCCGATCGGTATACGCCCGTGTACAACCCGGCCACAGGCGAGCAGACAGCCCGCGTCGCCCTTGCCGATCATGCCACCGTGGACACTGCCGTAGAGGTCGCGGCCTCGGCGCAGCGTGCTTGGCGCAAGGCAGGCCTGGCCAAGCGGACCCAGGTGATGTTCAAGGCCCGGCAGATCCTCGACGAGCGCAGGGATGAGCTCGCGGCATCGATCACTGCCGAGCACGGAAAGGTCCTTTCAGACGCGGCAGGTGAGATCACCCGCGGGCTGGAGAATGTCGAGTTCTGCGCGGGGCTGATGCATCATCTGAAGGGTGAATACGCCGAGCAGGTCGCTGGAGGCGTCGACGTGCACCAGGTGCGGCAGCCGCTGGGCGTGGTCGCCTGCATCACCCCGTTCAATTTCCCGGCGATGGTGCCGCTGTGGATGGTGACCACAGCGATCGCCGCAGGCAACGCCGTCATTCTGAAGCCCTCGGAACGAGACCCCTCAGCATCGTTGCTCATCGCCGAGGCGTTCCGTGATGCCGGCCTCCCGGACGGGATCCTCAACGTGGTCCACGGAGACAAAACGGCCGTCGACGCCCTGCTCGAGCACCCGGGCATCACCGGTGTCTCCTTCGTCGGCTCCACCCCGATTGCGAAGTACATCTACGCGCAGAGCGCTGAACGCGGCAAGCGGGTGCAAGCACTGGGCGGAGCGAAGAACCACATGGTGGTCATGCCCGATGCGCACCTCGACTCCGCCGCCGATGCCGCCGTCTCGGCTGCCTACGGGTCGGCAGGGGAGCGCTGTATGGCGATCTCAGTGGTCGTCGCCGTGGGCGATATCGCCGATGAGCTGGTCGAGAAGATCCGCACGCGGGCCGAAGCGCTCGTCATCGGTGACGGGACAGATCCGGCCTCGGAGATGGGGCCACTGATCACCAACGATGCGCTGGACCGGGTCACCGGGTACGTCGCCGGCGCAGCAGACGAGGGCGCCGCCGTGACCCTCGATGGCCGCTCCACGCAGGTCCCGGATCAGGGGTACTTCATCGGCCCCACCCTGCTGGACCATGTCACGCCCGGTATGAAGGTCTACGACGACGAGATCTTCGGTCCGGTCCTCAGCGTGGTCCGCGTGGAGAGCTACGACGACGCCGTGGAGCTCATCAACGCCAACCGCTACGCCAACGGCACTGCGGTCTTCACCCGAGACGGGAAGACCGCGCGCGAGTTCGAAATGGACATCGAGGTCGGCATGGTCGGCGTCAACGTGCCGATCCCGGTTCCGGTCGGTGCCTTCAGCTTCGGCGGGTGGAAGGACTCCCTCTTCGGCGACACCCACATGTACGGTCCGGAGGCCTTCAATTTCTACACCCGTCGCAAAGTCGTCACCAGCAGGTGGCCGGAACCGAGCGAATCGCAGGTCAATTTGGGCTTCCCAACGCACTGAGCAGGGGACTGAGCGGCGGCTTAGACGCAGCCTGGCTCACTGAAGCAGCCCCGCAGAGCTCCCCTCAGCGGAGGCCTGCGGGGCCGCTTCATCGTGAGGGGCATCGCTCTGGTCTACTCTGTAGGACGAACGGTTACCGCGGTTCGTCCGCATCCTCAGCGATGAAGGAGCACCTTTGTGGCCCATCCCGTGATTCTCGACGTCGACACCGGCATCGACGACGCGCTGGCGATCATGTTCGCTGCCCGGCACCCTGAGGTGGACCTTCGGGCGATCAGCTGCGTCGCGGGGAACACCTCGTTGCCGA
>DXGD01000041.1 GCA_019114115.1 Candidatus Nesterenkonia stercoripullorum | reverse complement strand
CGCGCCCGTCGGCGAGCACGAGCATCGTGTGGAAGTCGCGTTGGAGTTCAGCGGGGGTGGCGCGCGTGACTTGCTTCCCGACGGCGTTCTTGGAGTACCGCTCCGCGAGGCCGCCGCTGTAGGACCGGGCCGATGTTGGCCCCGTGACCTCGAGGACGGTGTGTCCGTGAGAGGTGTGCGCACGCGTGACGCGAAAGGACCCTCCGGGCAGCGTCAGCGGCTTCCCTGTGGGGGAGTCGGCGACGTAGCGGTTGATGGTGGCGGTCAGCTGCTCGGCATCGTAGGAGCCGCCGGTGGTGCGCTCGGTGATGTGCTCCTGGAGTCCGGTGCGGGTCTGGACTAGAGCCGCCCGTGCGGTCTCCAGTCGCGAGGAGATCTCTTCGTGCTCGGCGGTGTCCTTGGGGGTGTCCTCGAGCTGCTGCGCGAGCTTGTCGACGCGCTGACGCTGATGTGCATAGCAGCGTCGACCCCCTTCGGCTTGGGACTGGCACATCGGGTCTCCGATCGGGTCGTGGGGAGATAGACACCGGACGGTGCCCACATCCCTCTACCGCGCCTTCCGAGGGCTCGTGTGACCGTCTGCCCCGAACTTGTGGGGTTGTGGCGCGTGGTCGCGGCCCCTCGGGTGAGACCTCGGTTGGGAGGGGCGGCTAGACCCTTTCGTTTCGCGGTGAGTGCGGCCGCCGTTCTCCCGTGGAGCTGGTGTCACCCGCTCGAGGCCCTGCCCTCTCAGGTTGCGGTGGCCTCCGCGTAGCGGTCGAAGAGTGCGCGGGCGCGATCCTCGTTCGACCGCAGCTTGCCGCGAGGCTTGAACACCGCATCGACGGCACGGTCGAGCTGGTCGTGAGCCTTCACCAAGGCCGGGGACATGGACAGCGGGTGGTAATGCTCTGCCAGTGATCGCTCCGGGAACTGTTCGCGCGCCTCGAGGACTCCATGGCCCGCTTCGATGATCGGCTCCGCCTGAGCATCGGTGAGTTCGGGGAGAGGGAAGTTGTTCCAGGTGATGGTGCTCGAGAAGCTGAGGCGTGATTCGAGTCGTCCTCCGACTGCCTTCATCCAGGTGATGAATGCAGAGGAGGATGCTGCTGCAAAGATGAGTCCTGATGTGTCGATTGCTCCGTAGACCTTGTTGGAGATGATCGTTCCCGGTTCGAGGTGCGCCACGGGTAGGTAGCGCCGCCCCTCTGAGCTCACCTCGGGAATGCAGACGATCGGCACGTCCTCGACGATGCCGAACTGCCGGAACAGATGGTGGTGGGGGTACTCGCGCGTGGTGGCGGCCTTCGATGAGGAACGGAAGATCCGCACGGCCTCGATGCGGTCGCGCAGGAGAGCCGAGCGGCGCAGGTCCTCTGGTTCAAGGTCCGTGAGCCACAAGCACCACCGCTGTTGCCCGTTGATCAACTCCCTGGAGCCGACGTAGGGCCGCACGTACTTGGCAGCGATTGAATCGGCCATGACCTCGGGGTGTTGTTCCGGAGTGATGACGAAGTTCCCGTCATCGGTCGCCATCGACCCCTTCACCACGGTCGGCATCGTCGGAGAGAGTGGTGTGCTGCGCTTCTCGACGAGGATGTTCCGCGCGTCGAGGAGATAGGCGTTGATACCGACCTGCACCGGTGTTTCCTCGGGGGAGCCCTTGATGTCCGGATAGGTGAACAACCGGCCCGTCCACTTCGGGTCCTGGGTGAAGCCGATGATGACGCAGTGAACGGCGGCAGCTCCGGGTGCTTCGCTTGACCAGGCGAAGGTCTGGTGTGCGAACTTGATTCGCCAGCCAGCCTCGAAGATCGGTGCGAACAGACGGGCCGGCTGATCGCCCTGGGTGATCGAGTTGGTGGTGACGAACGCCCATTGGCCTCGGTAGCGCGGGTTGCTGAACAGCGCCAGCGTCTTGGCGTGCCAGCCCGTGACGTAGTCCAACCGCGAGAGCACCTTGGTGCCGCCCCAGGCGTTGCGCAGATCGGCGAGCTGGTCGGCTCCGCGGGTGTGGTCACCGAGGAAAGGCGGGTTTCCCATCACGAACAGGGAGGTGGTGGCCGGGACGACGTCCTCCCAGTCCGCCTGGAGGGCATTGGCTACAGCGATGCGGGCGGAGTCCTGCAAGGGGAGCATCGGGATGGTGTAGCCCAGGGTGAGGTTCACGGCCTGGTTCGCTTGATGTTCGACGAGGAACATCGCGGTGCGGGCGATGGTGGCCGGCCACTCCTCGAGCTCGAGACCGTAGAACTGGGATAGACGGACATGGACTCGTGACTCGGCATCGAGTGACAGCTGTGAGCGTGCGGGATCGAGCTCTTGGAGGCGTTCGTGGATGCGTAGCTCGAGGGCGCGCAGCTCGCGGTAGGCGATGATCAGGAAGTTCCCGCAGCCGCAGGCGGGGTCCAGGAACGTCAGGGCGGAGAGGTGCTCGAGCAGCTTCTCTAGCTCACGCTTTCTCGAGTAGGCCTTGGTGAACTGGTCTTCGAGCTCGTCCAGGAACAGGGGCCGGATGAGTTTGAGGATGTTCGTCTCGGTCGTGTAGTGCTCGCCCAGCTCGCGGCGGGCCTTCTTGTCCTTCACGGCCTGGAACAGCGAGCCGAAGATCGCGGGGGAGATGGTGGACCAGTTGAAGTACGCGGCCTGCAACAGCTGCTCGCGTGAGGCGCGGTCGAAGTAGGGGATGTCAACGGGTTCGCCGAACACGGAGCCGTTGACGTATGGGAACGCCATCAGCAGATCATCGTCGCGCCCGTAGCGCTTGTGCTCGGGCCTGTTGAGCGCTTGGTACAGGGTTGCGAGCTGGGCGCCGAGATCGGAGCCGTCCTCGCTGGTGCGCTCCTCGATGTACCGAGAGAACAGGTCTCGTTCCCAGAGGCCGGCATCGTCCGCGTAGAGGCAGAACAGGGTGCGGATCAGGAAGACCGATGCCTGGTGGTCGTCATACCCGGTCGCATCGAGGTGCTCCCAGAGGCGAGCCATCAGCTGCGCCGCCTTGATCGAGGCGGTCTCCTGCTCGGTCGAGCCGAACTTCGCGCGCCGGTAGCCGGCCAGGAACATCAGGTCCTCAACATGCGCCGGCAGCTGCTCGAGCTCGAACTCGAGCAGCCCGGACTCGCCGGCCTCTGCCGTGAGGTCCAGCAGTCGGAAGCGCCGGAAGTCGCTGGTGATGACGAAGTCCGGCCGCTCATGCTCGGTGAGTGCCTCGATGTAGTCCAGCGCCTGAGTCTCCGCCTTGGCCAGATCGGCGCCCGCGGACTTCATCTCGATCAGTGCGGTGCCGGAGATCAGCGCGTCGATGTAGCCCTGGCCACCGGTTGAGGAGCGTCGCGCGCGCTTCTCGTACACCGCTGCCGTGGAGCGTGTGATCCCGAAGACCCGCAGCAGATCACGCACGAACGACTGTGCCTCGCCTCGTTCATACCCTTCGGCATCGCGCCATTGCGCCACGAACGTTCCTGCTCGAGAGCGGATGTCGGGCAGGACAAGAGGCTTCTGACTCATGGCCACATGATCCCAGGGCAAGCGCCCCGTACGGCCCGGCATGCCAGAACCCGCCAGAGGCTCAGGGATCAGTCATCAGCGCCCGCCAGGTAGGGGTTTGCCGGCTCTTCAGAGTTGAGTGTGGGCGCGCCGGTGGAGCGGGGTAGCTGGGGATAGACGTCGAGGTCCTCGATGATGAGCGGACTCTTACCTCTGCTCGCACCAAGGACCTCGACGATGCCCAACTCTACGTGCGCCTGCTCTGACGTGCTCGGCCGCTGCGACCGTTGCGATCTTCTCCTCGGCTTCCCCGGTCTTCACCTGGTCGAGGTGACGCAGGCTCCATCAGGCCTGCTGATCGAGGTCGAGTCCTGCGATCCAGTGGCCGGATGTCCTGGTTGCGGAGTCATCGCGACTGGTCACGGCCGAGTGATGGTCGAGATGCTCGACGCGCCATGGGCTGGCCGACCGGTGCGGATTCGATGGCGCAAGCGCCGCTGGCTCTGCCTCGAGAACGTCTGTGAGGTGACGACCTTCATCGGTCAAGTCCCCGGAAGTGGTGTAGCGATCCTTCGGCGATAGGGATCAGGCTGTCAGCGCGGGAAGTGCATCGGTGCTCACCTCGTTCACGGGATTGGTGGTGAGGGTGAGGCGGCAACGGGCCAGGACGT
>DXGD01000403.1 GCA_019114115.1 Candidatus Nesterenkonia stercoripullorum | reverse complement strand
TGGCTGGCGGGCACCCTGGTGCCGTTCATACGCGTCGACGATGCGGCCCACGAGCGCGTGCCGGACGACGTCGCGCGAGTCGAAGTGCGAGATGGTGATGTCCTCCACACCGTCGAGGATGTCCAGCACCGTCCGCAGCCCCGAATCTGTCCCGCGGGGCAGGTCGACCTGGGTGATGTCACCTGTGACCACGATCTTGGAGTTGAACCCCAGCCGGGTGAGGAACATCTTCATCTGCTCAGCAGTTGTGTTCTGGGCTTCATCGAGGATGATGAACGAATCATTGAGGGTGCGGCCGCGCATGTACGCCAGCGGGGCGACCTCGATGATGCCCGATTCCATCAGACGCGGGATCGAATCCGGGTCGATCATGTCATGCAGTGCATCGTAGAGCGGCCGCAGGTAGGGGTCGATCTTCTGGTTCAGGCTGCCGGGCAGGAAGCCCAGCCGCTCCCCTGCCTCGACTGCAGGTCGGGTGAGGATGATGCGGTTGACTTCTTTGGCCTGCAGCGCCTGCACCGCTTTGGCCATGGCCAGATAGGTCTTCCCCGTACCGGCCGGGCCGATGCCGAAAACCACGGTCGACTCGTCGATGGTGTCCACATAGGACTTCTGGTTCTTCGTTTTGGGCCGGATCGTGCGGCCCCGGTGGGAGAGGATGTTCGTCGTCACCATCTGGGCCGAGACCTGGCTCTGCTGGGAGCGCACCATCGTGCAGACCTGCTCCACCACATCGGCGGTGACAGTGCTCCCCGAGGCAGCGAAAGAGGTGAGCTGGTTCAGGATCTCGACGATCTGCTGTGCCTCGGCTTCTTTCGCCACGACGGCAATGTGGTGATCTCTGATGCCGATGGATGCCGCCGGGTACAGTCCCTGAAGGATGCGCAGGGCCAGGTCCTGCGTGCCCAGGGCACGCATCATCGTGTCTGCGTCGCCGAAGCGCACCAGGCGCTCAACAGTGCCAGGGTTCGCCCCGACGACGCCAGCAGCGAGGCCGGAGGACGGACTGCCCTCTGCTGGGCTGTCCTCTGCCGGGTGGTGTGAAGATGGAGTCTCTGTCATTTCCCGCTATTCTACGCGCTGGTTCTCGTCCCGGAAGGGTCTGTCCCATCTCCCGAGCAGTACATTGACGGCGGCGAGCGCGGCGGCTCCCGCGCTGGAGGCCCGCAGCACCGTGGGCCCGAGCCGGGCGCCAACCGACCGGGCGCCATCCAGCGCTGCACGTTCCGCGGCTGAGATGCCGCCTTCTGGCCCGACGACGAGGTGCACTTCTGCGATCCCGGTCAGGGCCGGACTCTCCTTGTCCGAGCCGGTCTGGTCCGAGCCGGTCTTGTCCGAGCCGGCGGCATGAGCTGCACCGGAGAGCCTGGCCTCACGGAGACCTAGTTCGGCTACTGCAGCAGAAAGCGGCAGGGCCGCGCTCTCGTCGAGGAGCAGCACTGCCACGTCATCCCTCGACCGGAGGCTCGCGGCATACTGCGCCGTGCTCTGCAGGGGCCGCACCTCGGGCACTGAGGTGCGGCGCGACTGCTTCGACGCCGCAGTGACCAGCGATGTCCACTCGTCATGCTTGCGCTGCAGGGTGCTGGGCTTCCACTTCACCACACTGCGCTCGGCCTGCCACGGGATCACCGCATCGACGCCGAGTTCTGTCGCGGATTCCACCGCCTGCAGGTCTCGCTTGTCTTTGGCCAGGGCCTGGAGAAGCACGAGCCGAGGCAGCTCCGGCGCGTCCTCGACGACGTCGACCAGTTGAAGCTCCAGAGCGGCAGGCGCCTTCGAGCCTCCACGACCTGACGCAGCACCGCGAGCGCCGTCGCGAGTGACGCCCCGATCGGGACCACGGCCATCGGTGGCTCTCGGCGCAGCACCAGCAGTCTCCTCATGTCCAGGAACGACGCCGGCCACCTTGCCTATCACCACGGCGTGGGCACGGCGGGAGACGGTATCGGAGAGCAGCACCTGCTCCCCTGCCCCTAGGCGCATCACCGTGGCCGCATGATGGCCCTCTGCACCGTCCAAGGTGAAGCGGTCCCCTGCGACCGCCTGATCCAGGGACCCTAGGCCCACGTGGAACAGCGGAGAGGTCACAGACTGTCCCAGCGATCCCGGAGTTTGGCGAAGACGCCGCGATGCTCCGTGGTGGACTCGCCGATCGCCTCGCCCCGGTCGGACGCGAACTCATGCATGAGTTCACGCTGCCGCTCGGAGAGCTTCACCGGCGTTTCCACTTTCAAGTGCACCTTCAACGCACCGCGCCCTGCTCCACGCAGGTAGGCCACGCCTCGCTCCCGCACTGAGAGTACTTCGCCCGACTGGGTGCCCGGTGCTACGGAGAGCTCCTCCACGCCGTCGAAGGTATCCAATGTGACAGTGGTGCCCAGCGCAGCCGCGGACATCGGGATGGAGACGGTCGCGTGAAGGTCGTTGCCTCGGCGGGTGAAGACATCATGCGGCTTCACATCGATTTCGATGAAGAGGTCGCCAGCCGGTCCACCGGCGAGGCCCGCTTCGCCTTCCCCTGCAAGGTGGATGCGGTTGCCCTTTTCCACGCCGCCGGGGATCTTGACCTTGAGCGTCTTCCGCTCCCGCACGCGACCCTGGCCGTCGCACTCCTGGCAGGGATCCTCGATGATGTTGCCGAAGCCTGAACAGCGAGCACAGGTCTGCGCCTGGATCACAGTGCCCAGGATCGACCGCATCGGACGCTGCACCTGGCCCTGGCCGTGGCAGTCGGGGCACGTGGTCGGAGACGTTCCTTCCCGTGTGCAGGACCCGTCGCAGACCGAGCAGGTGACTGCCGTCTCGACGTCGATCTCCTTGGTGATGCCGAAGACCGCGTCCTTCAGGTCGATGCGGGCTCGGATGAGCGAGTCCTGCCCTCGGCGGGTGCGCGATGCCGGGCCGCCCTGGCCGGCTCCGCCCCCGAAGAACGTCTCGAAGATGTCGCTGAACCCGCCGAAGCCCTGGGCCCCGGCGGGGAAGCCGCGACCCTTCTCGTCGCCGGTGGCGTCGTAGTTGCGGCGCTTCTCAGGGTCGGACAGCACTTCGTATGCTTGTCCGACCCGCTTGAATTCATCGGCGGCCTCGGTGGACGGATTGCGATCGGGGTGCAGATCACGGGCCCTCTTGCGGTAGGCCTTCTTGATCTCTTCAGCCGATGCACTGCGGCTTACGCCCAGCGCCTCGTAGTAGTCAACCAACGTTTACCCTTCGGTGAGTATGCGGGATAGATATCGGGCCATCGCACGCACTGCGGACATCGCCGAGCCGTAGTCCATGCGCGTAGGTCCGACGACGCCGAGCTTCGCTTCAGCAGTGGAACCATAGCGCGCCACGACGACGGAGGTCTCGGCTAGTGAATCATGACTTGTCTCACGTCCGATGCGCACGGACAGGCCTCTGCGGTCCTGGTCCATCTCTGTCAACAGTTTCATGAGCACAACTTGTTCCTCAAGCGCCTCAAGAATAGGGCCGATCGCACTGCCGAAGTCTCGATTCGACTTGGCGAGGTTGGCAGTACCGGCCATGACGATCCGTTCGGAGCGCCCGGCTGCAAGCACCGAGTCCACTGCCTCCCCCACCACGGCCATCTGCGCGCGCAGCCCCGGCTCCACCGCTGCGACCAGGGCATCATGCGGGAGCGGCAAGTCCGAGGTGACGCGGCCGTTCAATTCGGCCGAGAGCGTCTGGGCGATCCGTGCGAGCCCGTCTTCGGTGTGATCCTGCGGAAGCGTGACCATCCGCTGCTCGATTTCGCCGGAGGAGAAGATCACGATGACCAGGACTCGCTGCGGTGCCATGGAGAGCACGTCGATATGGCGGATCGTCGTGGTGCTCGACTGAGAATACTGCAGCAGGGCCACCTGGTTCGTCAGCATCGCCAGGAGACGGACAGTCTGCTCGAGCATGGCATGATGATCGCCGGCCGACTCCATCAGCCGGTCCATCGCCCGTCGTTCCGCTGCCGAGAGCGGTCGCACTTCGGAGATGCGGTCTACGAAGAGGCGGTACCCCAGGTCCGTGGGAATGCGCCCTGCTGAGGTGTGGGGAGCGACAATCAGCCCCTCTTCTTCCAGGTGCGCCATCTCATTGCGGATGGTCGCCGGGGAGACTGCGAGATTGTGGCGCTCCACGAGGGCCTTGGACCCGACGGGCTCGCGAGTGTGGACATAGTCCTCCACGATGGCGCGCAAGACTTGCAGCCGTCTGCTGTCCGGCATGGCTTCGGCGCTCCCCCTTCGTCCGCTCGGCAACGATCACTCACACGTTCGTTGACAGCCGCGTTCACTGACAACTTGTGATTCTATCGTGTCTGGGCTGAATGCTCAGCGGCCCCGTTGCTATGCTTCGATGATTGTGACCCCTCCGCGCTCTTCCCAGCCTTTTCCCACTGACTGGTCCTCATGGGGCCCTGCCGACATGGACCAGCGCCGCAGTGCTCAGCGCCGCGAGGTCACCGCGCTTCCCGCCGAACGCGACCTCGTCGTCGAGGAGACTGCTACCGGCTGGACAGGGGCCATCCTGAGCGTCGAGGCCTCCGGTGGCGTTCAGGTGGTCGTCCTGGAGGACCGGCACGGGAGAGTCCGCTCCTTCCCGCTGGGTTATGGCTTCGAATACGAGGGCCGGCCGGTCGAACTGGTGCTCCCCTCGGTTCAGCAGCCCGCGCGGACTCAACGTACCGCCTCAGGCTCCGTCGCCGTGCACAACGCCCCAGCGCGAGTTGCCCGGGCATCGCGCATCTGGGTGGAAGGGACTCACGACGCCGAGCTGGTGGAGAAGGTGTGGGGTGAGGACCTTCGTCTCGAGGGGATTGTCGTGGAACCGCTGCATGGAGCAGACGACTTGGTCGGTGCGCTGCAGACGTTCCAGCCCTCGGCACAGCGCCGAGTCGGCGTTCTGCTGGACCACCTCGTGACGAATTCCAAAGAGTCCCGGATCGCGGCCGAGGCCATGCGCAGCCCCGGTGCGGCGGGAAATGTGCTCGTGCTCGGGCATCCCTATGTGGACGTGTGGCAGGCGGTGAAGCCCCAGTTGGTTGGACTTCACCGCTGGCCGGATATCCCGCGTTCCGTCGACATCAAAGTGGGCACGCTTCAGGCACTGGGGTGGCCCCACAGCAACCAGCGCGATGTCGCACGGGGCTGGAAGCAGATCCTGGGGCGCGTCACGACCTATGCTGACCTGGAACCGTCGCTGCTGGGCAGGGTGGAGGAGCTCATCGACTTCGTCACCGTGGAGTGAGCCGACAGGTGATTAGCGCCGGAGTGATTCGAGTCAGCAGCCCGACACGCCGAGTACAGTTGCCCCGCCAGCGCCCATGCTCGCTACACTGAGAGGCAGAGGAGGATCTCCCTGCTCTGCCCTCGGCTGCTCCCGGACGTGGGCGATGCGAGATATGAGGTGAGGATCACGTGTCAGAGACCGAAGGGTCATCGGATCGCAGGCCTCGCACGACCTCATCGGGGCATCTGGAAGGGTCAGCCGCTTCTGCCCCGCCGCTGACTCCCGGCGAAGACCGGCGCTGGGCCACACTGGCGCATTTCGGCGGAGTCGTCGGAGCGGTTCCCTCACTGATCATCTATCTCGTGTTCCGCGACCGCGGACCGTTCACCGCGCAGGAGTCCAAAGAAGCGCTGAACTTCACGCTGCCCCTGACCTGCCTGCTGTTCGTCAGCTACATTCTGGCGCTGATTCCAGCGATCGGCTGGATTTTCGGCATCGCACTCGTCGTGATCTGGGTCACGATGACCCTGGCCGGGCTCGTCGCGGGAATCCAATGCAATAAAGGGCGACCCTACCGCTACCGGCTGAACCTGCGACTCATCAACTGAGCACACGGCTCACTCACTGAGCGTGCGGATCACCGCATCCGCCAACAGCCTCCCGTGCACTGTCAGCACTGCACGGCCCTCGGGGTGTTCTGCGCTCGCGGCCAACGGCGCTTCCTCGACAAGCCCCCGCTTCTGCAGCGCGCGCAGCTGCACCCCCGTGACAGACCCCGCCCCGGGCATGGCATTGTACTGGGCGACGTCGAGTCCGTCGGCCAGGCGCAGGCGCAGCATCAGATGCTCTAGTTTGCGGTCCTCGGCAGTGAGCGTCTCTTGGGCGTGGCCAGGGCTGGTGCCACCGCGCAGACGCTGCGCGTAGGCTAACGGGTGCTTCACGTTCCACCAGCGCATCCCGGACATATGGGAATGCGCCCCTGGGCCGGCGCCCCACCAGTCGGTATCCAGCCAGTAGTTCATATTGTGCTGAGAGCGGGTCTGCGGGGAGGTCGAGAAGTTCGAGACTTCGTACCATTCGTATCCGGCTCGGCTCAGCACATCCTCGGTCAGCAGGTATTTGTCGGCCTGATCGTCCGGGTCGATGTCGGGCAGCGTTCCACGGCGGATCTTCGCCGCCATCGCCGTCCCGGACTCCACGATGAGCGAGTAGGCGGAGATGTGGTCTGGGCCCTCGGCGATGGCGGCCTCGAGGCTCTGACCCCAGTCCTGCAGCGTCTCCCCTGGCGTGCCGTAGATGAGATCCAAGCTGACCTGGAGACCGGCTGCACGAGCGGCCTCCACGGCGCGGTGGATATTGCGCGGATCATGCGTTCGATCGAGTGTCTTGAGCACATGGGGCACAGCCGACTGCATGCCGATGCTCAGCCGGGTGAAGCCGGCTGCGGCCAGCGTCTCCGCGGCTTCCGGGGTCACTGTGTCCGGGTTGGCCTCAGTAGTGATCTCCGCGCCTGGGACGACGCCGAAGAGGTCTTTCGCCCGTTCCAGCATGGCTGCCAGGTCAGCGGCGGGCAGCAGCGTAGGGGTGCCGCCTCCGAAGAAGACTGTGCTCAGTCGGCGCTGCGGCGCTTCCGCCCGGTCCAGGACGTGGCGCGCGAAGTCCAACTCAGAGGCCAGAGTCCCCGCGTAGGAGTCACGTGAGGCGCCCGGGCCGAAGTCCTCAGTGGTGTAGGTGTTGAAATCGCAGTACCCGCAGCGCACCGAGCAGAACGGCACGTGGACATAGAGCCCGAAGGGCACATCACGCCGATTCGGCAGCTCGGCGACGACGTCGTCGGGGAACGTGCCGTCCTCAGCGACCGGGTCGCCGAAGGGCAGAGCCTGCGGCATCTATTTCTTGGCTTTCTCCGCCGCAGCGCCCTCATCAGACGACAGCGCGGCGATGAAGGCCTCCTGGGGCACCTCTACGGTGCCGACCATCTTCATCCGCTTCTTACCCTCTTTCTGCTTCTCCAGCAGCTTCCGCTTACGGCTGATGTCGCCGCCGTAGCACTTGGAGAGCACGTCCTTGCGAATGGCCCGGATATTCTCTCGGGCGATGATGCGTGAGCCGATCGCCGCCTGGATCGGGACTTCGAACTGCTGCCTGGGGATGAGGTCTTTCAAGCGTGAGGCCATCTTGACCCCATAGGCGTAGGCATGGTCCCGGTGGGTGATGGCTGAGAACGCATCCACCTGGTCACCCTGGAGCAGAATATCGACTTTGACCAGGTCTGCGCTCTGGTCACCGGTCGCCTGCCAGTTCAGTGAGGCGTAGCCTTTCGTCCTGGACTTCAGCTGGTCGAAGAAGTCGAAGACGATCTCCGCAAGGGGCAGACGGTAGCGAATCTCCACGCGATCCTCGGAGAGGTAGTCCATTCCTTCCATGGATCCGCGCCGCGCCTGGCACAGTTCCATGACCGGTCCGATGAATTCACTGGGGACGATCACCGTCGCATCGACGACCGGCTCGCGAATCTCGCTGACCTTGCCTTCGGGGAACTCACTGGGGTTGGTCACCTCATGGACCTCGCCGTCCTCGGCTGTGACCTGATAGATCACATTGGGAGCGGTTGAAATGAGGTCGAGGTTGTACTCCGCTTCCAGCCGTTCGCGCGTGATCTCCAGGTGCAGCAGGCCGAGGAATCCCACGCGGAAGCCGAAGCCCAATGCAGTAGAGGTCTCCGGTTCGAAGTTCAGTGCTGCGTCGTTGAGCTGGAGTTTCTCGAGGGCCTCGCGCAGCACCGGGAAGTCGGAGCCGTCAACGGGGAAGAGCCCGGAGAAGACCATGGGCCGCGGCTCCTCGTACCCGCCGATGATGTCCGCGGCCGGCCGTGCCAGTGAGGTCACCGTGTCGCCGACTTTGGACTGCCGGACATCCTTCACCCCGGTGATGAGATAGCCGACCTCCCCTACCCCGAGGCCTTTGGTGGCTTCCGGCTCAGGTGAGGACACGCCGATCTCGAGCAGCTCGTGCGTGGCCGAGGTGGACATCATCTTGATGCGCTCCCGATGGGAGAGCTTGCCGTCGACGACCCGGACGAAGGTCACCACGCCGCGGTAGGTGTCGTAGACAGAGTCGAAGATCATGGCCCGGGCGGGTGCATCGGCATCGCCCACCGGTGCAGGAACTTCGGTGATGATGCGGTCGAGGAGCTCCTCGACGCCTTCGCCGGTCTTGCCGGAGACCCGCAGCACGTCCTCGGGCTCGCAGCCGATGAGATGTGCCAGCTCCTCTGCGTACTTGTCGGGCATCGCTGCCGGCAGGTCGATCTTGTTCAGCACCGGGATGATCGCGAGATCGTGCTCCATGGCCAGGTACAGGTTCGCCAGCGTCTGCGCTTCGATGCCCTGGGCAGCGTCGACCAGGAGCAGTGCGCCTTCACACGCGGCGAGCGAGCGTGAGACCTCGTAGGAGAAGTCCACGTGACCTTGGGTATCGATCATATGAAAGGCATAGGCGCTGCCGTCGAACTCCCACGGCATCCGCACCGCCTGGGACTTGATCGTGATCCCGCGCTGACGTTCGATATCCATCCGGTCCAGGTACTGGTTCTTCATCTCCCGGGGCTCGACCACGCCGGTGAGCTGCAGCATGCGATCGGCCAGTGTGGACTTCCCGTGGTCGATATGCGCGATGATGCAGAAGTTACGGATGGCCGTTGGGTCCGTCGCGGCCGGCACCAGCGGAGTTCGAGCCTTGGGTGACACGTACTAGATGTCCTTTGCCTAGATGGTGGTCTTTCTGACACGACAGGCGGCTGCCCTGTGAGCCGCCTGCTGTCAGCGGATCGGTGTCGATGCACAACGCGGGCCCCGCGCAATGCACGGGGCCCGCGACTCACCCTCAGGTGAGGAGATCTCGAAAAAGACTGTGCTTTTAGAGCGCGTTGACCCTGGCGGCCAGACCGGACTTGCGGTTCGCCGCCTGGTTCTTGTGGATCACGCCCTTGGAGACGGCCTTGTCCAACTTGCGCGAGGCGATGCGCTGAGCATGCACGGCCTCGCTCTTGTCGCCGGCGGCAACTGCGTTGCGCACCTTCTTGATAGCGGTCTTGATCTCAGACTTCGCTGCCTGGTTGCTCTCCCGGGCCTTCTCGTTCGTCAGGATCCGCTTCTTCTGGGACTTGATGTTTGCCACGTGTTGTCTTTCTGTCTGGAGTCACTATGTTCGTGAGGGTTCTTCCCTGGTCCTCGGCAGTAGACAGACTAGGCGGCGTGGGGTGCCATGGCGATCGCTGTTCAAAACCTACCTGCCGCAGGGACATCAGACCGTAACCGGCCCTTCGACACTGCCAGCAATGGTAGCAGAATCGCTGGCCCACGTCAGGCTGAGCGCCGCGGCCCGATGCCGTCATCA
>DXGD01000402.1 GCA_019114115.1 Candidatus Nesterenkonia stercoripullorum | reverse complement strand
AGGCCCGGCTGCAGATGCTGCGCCTGCTTCAGCGCCTGACCGACTCCGGCCACATTGCCGTGCCCGAAGATCCCATGCATCCCGGGGACCGTGCGCACTTGCGTGAGTTCGCCATCAACGGCGTCCACGGTGATCTGGTTCGCCAGGAACTCGACGACAGTCTGCGCGACACTGAGCGTGCGTGTGCTCATGAGTTCTCCTCCGAGTGGTCGTTGAGCAGCGAGGCTGCGGCCTCCACGGCCGCTTCGACATTGCCGTCGTCGGGATAGAGCAGCGTACGGCCCACTGTCAGACCTTGCACACCGGGCAGGGCCAGCGCGGCCTGCCAGGACTGCAGTGCCTCCTCGGTCCGCCCGGACGGCTCACCGCCGAGCAGGACTGTGGGCAGCGTCGTCGCGGCCATGACCCGTTCCATGTCCTCGACCACGGGCAGCTTCATCCACGTGCGGGCCGAGCGCGCGCCCAGGCCCTGGGCGATCGCCACGGAGGTGATCACCGCATCCGCGTCGAGCCGGTTCACCACCCTGTCCCCGGAGGCGGTGGAGAGGAAGGGCTCGACCATCGCGATCAGCCCCAGTTCATGCAGGGAATCGATGGCCTGCGCGCTGGCCTCCAGGGCCGACGTCGTGTGCTGGCTGTCGAAGGCGATGCGGGTGAGCATCTTGCCGCCGTCGGCGTCGATCTCGGCCAAGGCGCGCGCCGTGTGGCCGGTGAAGCGGTCGTCGATCTCGTTGACCAGGCCAGGGAGGCCGCCCCGGTTCATGGAGCCGAAGATGAGCTTGCCCTCGAGGGCGCCGGTGAGCAGGAGGTCGTCGAGCAGGTCCGGGGAGGCCAGGACGCCGTCGACCTTGGGGTTCGCCAGCGCGATCCGCAGCCGGTCCAGCAGGACGCGACGATCGCCCATCGCCATCCGGTCCGACTTCACGCTCAGCGCGCCGCGGGCCGCGTGATCGGCCGCGATGATGAAATTCTGCTGCCCATAGACCAGTCCAGGATGACGACGTCGCGCCCGCGCGGCACGCAGGACGGCATCGGGCTCTTCGAGGCGGATCCTGGTCAGCGCCTCATACCGGTCCGGGCGGTCGTCACCAGGCTCAGCCAGGTCCAACGGCTGCGGATCTGTGGTGTTCTCAGGGTGCATAGTGAAGGTCCTTATCCTCGATCCGCAGTACCCGGCGGCAGCTGGCGGCCATGATCTGCCAGCATACTGAGCAGCTGATCGGAGCTGGGCATCGCGTCGGAGCAGGCGATCTGAGTCGCCACGTGCGCACCGGCAGCATTCGCGAAGTCCAGCACGTTCTCCAGCGACCAGTCCGCGAGCAGCCCGTGGCACAGCGCTCCCCCGAAGGAATCGCCGGCACCCAGGCCATTGACGGTCTTCACCGGAATCGGCGCGGAGATCACACGCTCCTGCGCCGTCGCGGCCATCACTCCTTCGGAGCCCAGCTTGACCACCGCCAGTTTCACGCCTGCATCGAGGAGCCGGTCGGCCTGTTCATCGGCCGTGCCCTCCCCCACCGCGACGGAGCACTCCTCGGAGTTGCCCACTGCCACAGTGACGTATGGGAGGATGCGCTCCACCTGTGCGCGAGCCTGGTCTTTGGACTCCCAGAACATCGGGCGGTAGTCGAGGTCGAGAACGGTGTGCTGGCCTTCTTTCAGGCTCTCCCGGGGGCGCGCCTCATGCATCGCCACCTGGGCTTTCCGGGAGCCTTCGCGGACCATGCCGGTGACCGTGGACCAGAAGATCCGGGCCTCGCCGACGGCGTAGTAGTCAATCTCGGCAGCGTCGATCTCCCAGTCAGGAGCCGAGGGGCTGCGGCCGTAGAAGTAGAGCGGGAAGTCCTCAGGAGGTTGGATCGCGCAGAAGGTGACCGGCGTCTGCAGGTCCGGGACCGTCGTCGCCCACCGCGGGTCGACGCCATAGCGCTGCAGCTCCTGGCGCAGGAAATCGCCGAAAGGGTCCTCACCGGTGCGGGTGATGACAGCGCTTCGGCGTCCGTGGCGGGCTGCCGCGACCGCCACGTTGGTCGGCGATCCTCCCAGGTACTTCCCGAAGGTCTCGACACCGGCAAGATCCACCCCGATATCGTGCGGGTAGATGTCGACGCTGATGCGCCCGGTGGTGATGAGGTCGTAGCTCAACAGGTTCTCCTCAAGTCGGTGTCTCCTCTAGGCAAGGCGGGCGCGGGAGCCGCAGCCGCATAGGTAGCGACGAGTGCGCGTCGCGATGGGCAGCGGGTCGTCGAAGGACTTGACCGGGTACATGTCCTGCTCCACGATGCCGTAGAAGCTGCGCTCGAGCGTCTCGATCTCCGCGATGACCTCCGCCAGATCCGGCAGCCCGGCCGGAGGCTCCACCATGACGCCGGCACTGTTGGCGGCAGCCCAGGTGAGGTTGTCCCGCCGCACGATCTCCATGACTTTCGGGTCGATCTGCTTCAGGTGCAGGTACCCCACCCGCTCGGGGTACTTCCGGAGGATCTCGGCTGAGGACGCCCCACCGTATTCAGCGTGCCCGGTGTCCAGGCACAGGGTCACCAGCTCCGGGTCGGTCACCTCCAGGAACCGCTCGATCTGGTCCTGGCTGCACACATGCGAGTCAGCGTGCGAGTGGAACTGCTGCTGCAGCCCGTACTTCTGCTGCAGCAGGGCGCCGAGCTCATTGTGGCC
>DXGD01000401.1 GCA_019114115.1 Candidatus Nesterenkonia stercoripullorum | reverse complement strand
CCGAAGGAGATGCTCCATTCGTACCCCTGCCGGCGGACTGTCGTCACCACCCTGGAGGAGAGCGCGTTGACCACGGAGATTCCCACGCCGTGGAGACCACCGGATACCGCGTAGCCGCCGCCGCCGAACTTGCCTCCGGCGTGCAGCACAGTCATGACCACTTCGACAGTGGGCTTGCCTTCGGTGGGGTGCAAATCGACGGGTATTCCGCGGCCGTCATCCTCGACGCGCACTCCGCCGTCGTCCTGAAGGGTGACTTCGATGTGGGAGCAGTACCCGGCGAGGGCCTCATCGACGGAGTTGTCCACCACCTCTGCCACGAGGTGATGCAGCCCGCGCTCTCCGGTGGATCCGATATACATGCCCGGACGTTTCCGGACTGCCTCAAGCCCTTCGAGAACGGTGATGTCGGAGGCGCCGTAATCGCCCTGCTGTGTGATGTTCTCGTCTTCAGAGGTCACGAACTCTGCGACTCCTTCAGTCTCGCGGAGAGCCGACCCCGCGAGCCCTGTACGAGCGGCCCTCCGAGGTCAACGGGACTGTGTGCCGGTTTATGGCCAGCACACGACGGCCCGGGTGATGCGTCACAGCCCGGACCGTCTACTATTCTACCGCGAATTCTCCGTTTGACCCATTTTTCCGAGGGATCTCGCTCGATAATGTGCGGATAGGAGGCCGGGGAATGCCGCTGCGACGGTTTGGGGGATCAGCCCATGAGGGCTTGCTCCACTGCCAGGCCCATATCGCCGCAGACTCGCTCCTGCGGGTTCGCCGCATCTAACCGTAGGTATCCCGAGGGCCCCGTCCCCGCACAGACAGGGGGCCCTTCTTCCAGGTGGGCGCCTGCGGGCCGCGGATAGAGAGAGCCGTGACAATGCCTGGACCGAGCTCTCGGGTGAAGACGTCCATGATCGTCGGCTGCATGAGCTTCAGGTTTGTGGCCCATGCCGTGGAATCACACGCCACATCCACAGTCCCGTTCTCGAAGCGCTCCGGGACGCAGTGTTCGGCGATGGCACTGCCCACCAGCTGCTCCCAGCGCGCGATCACTGACCCCACCGCCACCGGCGATGTCCACCCCCGGGTCTTGATGAGGCCGTCGACGACGCCTCCGAGCAGGCTGGGGTCCCGGCGGTCAGGCTCTGCTCCCGGCCCGTCCTGCTGCGTGGCCCCGCGCGGATCCGCCTGCAGCCCGGACCCACGAGGCATCCCTCGCAGCCGATGCTCGCCGCGGACCTGGGCGGCGCGACGCATCCGGGCTACCAGCATGGCAGCGGCATCCTGCGTCTGGGGCTCCTCATGATCGCGGCCGGTCATACAGCGCGACTCGTCATCCGGTGTATCCCTCCTCGGCCGTATCGTCCGGCTGCTCAACAGCATCTGCGAATGGGACGATAGTGCTGAGCTGATGATGGGATTCTACTCTGAGGGCGTTCGTCAGCAGCGTCTCCGGGACGTCGTCGTCGACGGCCGCGGTCACTATGAGCTGCTCGGCTTCGACGGCGAGCTCGGCCAGCCGCCGGCGGCGTCGTGCGTCGAGCTCTGCGAAGACATCATCCAGGATCAGGATAGGAGCTCCGGCGCCTGGGTCGTCCTCCGACATCACCCGGTAGGCGGCCAGCCGCAGAGCCAGCGCGAAGGACCACGTTTCGCCATGCGAGGCGAATCCTTTGACGGGCGTCGAGTCGAGCTTCAGCTCCACCTCGTCACGGTGCGGACCCACCAAGGTCAGGGCGCGTTCCCGCTCCTGACGACGATGCCGCGCAAGACCGTCCATCATCATGCTGGCAAGTTCCTCATGCGAAGCTGTGACCTGCCAGCTGAGCAGAGAGTTCGGCTCCGCGGAGTCAGGGACCTCGTCTGCGGACGATGCGTCCTCCTCCGATGTCGGGTCGGCGGGGGCCGAACCTGCCGAATCAGCATCCAGTGAGCTCTGGTACTGCACACCAGCGCTGCGCACGCTCTGAGAGATCTGCTGATAGGCGTCCTTCACATGCGGTCCAAGAAGATTCAGCATGTCGAATCGGGCGCGGAGGAGCCGGGCCCCGGCTTCGCTGAGCTGGTGGTCCCATACGCTCAGCGTGGACTCGTGCGTCGCGGTGAACTTCTCGAAGCGCAGTGATTTCAGCAGCGCATTGCGCTGCTTGAGGGTCTTCTCATACTCACCCCTGACCTGTCCCAGCGCAGGGCGCAGCTGCACTGCCAAGTCATCGAGGAATCGACGGCGCACAGCAGGGGAACCCTTGATGAGCTCAAGATCCTCGGGAGCGAAGACGACAGTGCGCAGAATGCCGAGAATCTCTGAAGCCCTGACCGGACTGGCTCTGTTGATCCGTGCGCGGTTGCTTTTCCCGGGGTTGATCTCCACTTCCAGGAACGCCTTCTGAGAGCCGCGGTGTGCTTGTGCCCGGATGAACGCCTGGTCCTGGCCGTGGCGGACCAGCGGAGCATCCTGAGTCACCCGGTGAGAGCTCAGCGTGGAGAGATACCCGACCGCCTCAGCGATATTGGTCTTGCCGACGCCGTTGTTTCCCAGCAGGACATTCGGGCCGGGATGCAGCTCGATGGTCACGTCCTGGTAGCTGCGGTAGTTGCTCAGAGTCAGCTGGGAGAGCCGCATAGATGAGGGTCGCCCGTCCGCGGCTCAGCTGTTGAGCAGCCGGACTGGCATGAGCAAGTACCTGAAGTCCGTGGTGTTCTGCCCGTCAGCGTCACGCTGTCCGGTGATCATCGCCGGCTTGGGTGCGGAGACGAAGGAGAAGCGCAGATGCTCCGTGTCGATCACGTTGAGGCCTTCATTGAGGTAGCTCGGGTTGAACCCGACAGTGATGGCCTCGCCCGTGAGCTGGGCGGGTATGACCTCGGATGCTGAGGCAGCGTCGTCGACGCCTGCGTCGAGGCTGACGGAGTTGTCCTCGGTGAACTGCAGGCGGACGTGCCCGTTGCGCTCGGACACCAGCGACACACGACGAGCCGCCTCGATGAGCTCTTGAGTGTTCACCACGGCGTGGATCGGAGTCTCCTCCGGGAAGAGCTGCCTGATCTTGGGGTACTCCCCATCGACGAGCACCGAGGTGGTCCGCCGGCCTCCTGAGGCGAATCCGACCAGCTCCGTGTTCTCAGCCAAGGAGAGCGAGAGCTCTCCTGCCCCGCCCAGAGACTTCGCGACGTCGTTGAGCGTCTTGGCTTTGATCAGCAATGACGTCGAGATATCAGGCTGGGCAGGGGTCCAGGTGATCTCTCGCATGGCCAAGCGATAGCGGTCGGTGGCGAGGAAGGTCATGGTGTCGCCCTCGAGCTCGATCTTCACGCCGGTCAGGATCGGCAGTGTGTCATCGCGCGAAGCTGCGGTGATCACCTGAGCCACTGCCCGTGAGAAGGCCGCGCCATCGATCGTCCCGGCGAGCTGAGGCATCTCAGGCAGGTCGGGGTATTCATCGACGGGCATGGTGGCCAGTGTGAATTTCGAGGACTTACAGGTGACCCGGACTTTGGACTCGTCGAGTTCCACGGTGACCGCAGCAGCAGGCAAGGACTTGACGATGTCGTTCAGCAGCCGGCCTGAGACGACGACAGTTCCGGATTCTGCAACATCTGCCTCGATGTGCAGCTGGGCCGAGATCTCATGGTCGAAGCTGGAGATGGTGACCGTTTGGCCTTCGGCAGTGATGTGCAAGCCGGAAAGGACAGGGGCTGGTGGCCGTGGCGAGAGCGAACGTGCTGCCCAGGAGACTGCCTCGGACAGAATGTCGCGTTCCACAGTGAACTTCACTGATCCCTGCCTTTCTCGCCGGCGATCATGCCGTTGTTGGAGCGCCCCGAGCCGATGTCAAGCATAGTGCGGGTGTGTCGAGAGTTGAGCTTACCGGTAATTCCGTGCCTGATGCCAGAAGGTCTGCAGCGGTGCAGGAGCCAAGGCGGCACGGGCCCTAGATGTTATTTATGGATAAAGGGTTAAGAGATAGAAGTGTTAACAAGTGCTGTGGAATCTGTGGATAACTGCTTCCTGGCCGGGGATTCCGGGAATCTGGGTGTGAAACTGACAGTGAACTCCCGCCGTCTGGGGTGTGGATGCCCGGTGGATGGGCACATCCTCCACATGACTGATATCCCCAGCTTCCCTGCCGTTATCCCCAGAAAGGTGGGTCATTTCAGGGTGCACTCCCCAAGTTATCCACAGTGTGCGGTCTCATAGTGCCGAATTTCCACCTCAGCCTGTGGATATGTGGGTAAAACTGTGGATGAATAATGAGCAGTCAGCGCCTTCGGCCAGATCATAGCTTGGAACTACATGTGTGTGAGTTGTGGAGGAACCAGTTCTCCACAACTGTCAGGGGCGAGCTTGACTACCGCTGCTGCTTGATCTTGTTCGTCAGTTCAGTGACCTGATTGAAGACGGCCCGACGCTCGGCCATCAGCTCCCGG
>DXGD01000400.1 GCA_019114115.1 Candidatus Nesterenkonia stercoripullorum | reverse complement strand
CAGAAGGCCAGCAAGCAGCGCGCCTCGACCTCTTGCGGGTCGTCGCAGAAGGAGCTGATCACCTCCCGGAGTGCATCCATCCTCCTGCTGTCGACGCGTCGCAGGCGGGTGGTCACTGACTCGTCGTGCTGCGCCCAAGCGCGTACCGCGAACTCGAGGGGCAGGCGCTCCTCAGCGAAGGTGAGCATCCCCAGTCGGTGTGCCCTGGCCCTCGGATCCTCCTCGTCGGAGACGGCGTCGAGCACGTCGTCGATGCTTTCGCGCTCCCACGTGTCGAGCATCTCCTGCAGCAGCGCATCCCGATTCGGGAAGAATCCGTAGAAGCCGCCCTTCGAGACACCCAGGTCCTGTGCCAACGCCTCGATGCGCACTGCTCGGGGCCCACCAGTGGTGAGGGCGCTCAAGCCTGCCTCAATCCACTTGGCCCGAGGGGTTCGCGTGATTCCCGCCATCTCAGCTCCTGTCCGGTCTATTCACTACGGCAGAGCTGATCTTTCGTGCTCCCGTTCATATACGCTATCGTACACATGGGGGTGAGGCAGCAATGGTCAGATTCCGGGGCAGGCAGCGGCGGAGTCTCGTCTCATTGGGTGAAGGTCGCACTCGTGAAGCCGAGAGGACATGATCGAATCTTAGGGGGTTCACCCCAACCTCCGGCACACCGCAGACCCACAAGCGCCAGGTCAGCTCGAACTCACCGAGGAGTCCACGACGATCGCCTCCGGCAGCCAGACAAGCAAAAAGGACCTCGCCCCGCGTTGGTGCGGGACAAGGTCCTCTTCTGACTGTCTGTGGAGGTAACGGGACTCGAACCCGTGACCCCTTGCATGCCATGCAAGTGCGCTACCAGCTGCGCCATACCCCCATTTTTAGTTGAGTTTCTTCACGCTTTTCCGCCTGAAGCAACCCTTATACTTTACTGGCTGCCCAGCTGGTCACGCAAATCGGCACCGGGCTCCTCATTCCTCCGGGCTGTCCAGTTGGAGATCAACGTGGGCCACGTCCGCATACAGCCGGTCGAGGCCGTACAGGAGACGGTCTTCTTCGTGCTGGACATGCACCACCATGTGCCCGTAGTCCAGCAGAACCCAGGTTCCGGTGCCCCGACCCTCGCGGCGCAGCGGCGCCGAACCGTGCTGCTCCTTCAGCTGAAGCTCGATTTCATCGACGATCGCCCCGATTTGGCGCTCGGAGGGCGCAGAGCACACCAGGAAGGCATCTGTGATGCCCAGCCGCTCTCCCACATCGAGTCCGACAATATCGGTGCCAAGCTTGTCGGCAGCGGCCGCCGCAGCCGTGCGGAGTTCCGCGATGACAGTTTCTGAAAGTGACATGGAATCCAGTCTCTAGATGATGGTAAAGATCAGCACGCCCGCCACGACCGCGAGCAGAACCGCGAAGGCGATGAGCAGCCACAGCACCAGCACGCGCCGTCTAGCCTGCGTCGCAGAGTACTCAATCAGCTCGTCCAGTTCCAAGCCGTGAGCTCCACGTGCGTGAAGTGGCTCGATGGAACCTGTGGGTTGGTGACGCGAATCCTCATCGACGTCGTCCCCTGACGAGCGCAAAGTCTTTCGGGTGATGATGGCCGATTCATGACGCTCCTGCGTCTGCCCTTCAGCGGCAGGGGCCTGAGCGGTCCCATGGCGGGCCTGGTTGCGACGCCGTTCGTTCGCCCGCATGGCCTGCGCCACGAGTTCCTGCTGGCGTTTGAGCAATTCAGGGTCGACGTGAGCGGGATCCTGCCCGGCGGACTCCCGGGCGATGGCGGCCAGCTCTTCGCGACGTGCTTGAGCAGCGGCGGCCTCGTCATCTCCGTCCTCGTCCGCTGCCTCAGTGGCCACGACATCGGGGGCTGCGCCGGCAGCGGTAGTGCCGTCAGCCTGTTCCTGCTGGGATGGGACGGCCGCGTGAGTTTTAGGCGCTTCGGGGCTGGAGTCCAGGCCCGCCTCACGCCGGCGTCGTAGTTCCTTGCGGGAGATCGGGAGATATTTGGCGCGCAGATCCGCTGCTGCAGCCTCTTCGGTGTCGCTGGGTTCGCTGCTGCGCACACTCATCGCGCTGCCTCCTGGCTCGCGCCCTCAAGCTCGGAGTCCAGCAGTTGCTGATGCATCGTATCGATCGCATGCCGTGGCGAGACACCGGACCCCGCCCGCATATCCCCAGCCGGTCCGCTGCCGCGGTACAGCCTGTGTTTGGCGATGTACTGCACGACGCCGTCGGGCACCAGGTACCACACAGGCTTGCGGGCACGTACGCGCCGACGGCAGTCCGTCGAGGAGATCGCCATCGCCGGGATCTCCATCAGGGAAATCTGGTCGGTGCGTCCGAAGTCCTCTGAGACGAAGCCCGGACGGGTCACCGAGACGAAGTGCGCCAGATCCCACAGCTCTTCCACGTTCTTCCACGACATGATCTGAGACATCGCGTCCGCGCCGGTGATGAAGAACAGTTCCGCCTCGGGGTACATCGAACGGAAGTCCCGCAGCGTGTCGATCGTGTAGGTCGGCCCGCCACGGTCGATGTCCACGCGGGATACGCTGAAACGCGGGTTCGCTGCCGTGGCGATCACGGTCAGCAGGTACCGGTGCTCCGCGGCCGTGACATCGCGGCCCGCCTTCTGCCAGGGCTGGCCGGTGGGCACGAAGATGACCTCATCGAGCTTGTACTCGCTGGCCACCTCCGAGGCGGCTACAAGGTGCCCGTGGTGGATCGGGTCGAACGTGCCGCCCATGATGCCAAGTCGCAGCGTGCGCTTCGGCTCGGAACTCATCGCTGAGCCGCCCTTCTGCTCAGTCAATCGCTTCAGTGGCTCTCATGCTCAGTTGCCGGGAGCTGCTTACCCCTACTCGTGAAGGCCAAAGTGGTCAGCAACAGGCCCATCAGCAGCACGAACATGATGATGCCGAACCATACGGTCGGCATGAACAGCTCGTGCGATTCGGACCCTTCAGCGCTCAGCACCTGTGCGGCCAGCGGCAAGTTCTGCATGTATCTCCCTCATGAGAATCCCTCGTCCAGATGGTCATCCGGACAGACATCGACATAGACTCTTCCTAGTCTACGGGAGATTCACCCGATTACGGGCGAATCTGCCCATCTCCACGGACGATCCATTTCGTCGTCGTGAGCTGCTCCATGCCCATGGGGCCCCTGGCGTGCATCTTCTGCGTCGAGATCCCCACTTCACCGCCGAGTCCGAACTGCCCGCCGTCGGTGAACCGCGTCGAGGCGTTGACGACGACGGCCGCGGCGTCCACTGCGGCCACGAAGGCCTCCGCGCTGCTGACCGAGTCGGTGACGATAGCCTCGGTGTGCCCGGTGCTGTACTGAGCGATGTGGTTCAGCGCCTCCTCGAGCCCGTCGACGACGCCCACGGCCATCTCCAGATCGAGGAACTCCGTGCCGAAGTCCTCCTCGGTCAGCTCCTTCACGTGACCGAAGGTGGTGTCGTCCGCCAGGTCGTCCGGCAGCGACTGGGGCAGCCAGGGACGCGCACGCTCGTCCAGATGCAGCGTGACGCCCGCGCGAAGCAGCCCGCGCAGCACCTCCCGTCCGGTGTCCTCGGCGTCGGCGTGGATCAGCAGGGTCTCTGCGGCATTGCAGACGCTGGGTCGACTCGTCTTGGCGTTGAGCACGATGTCGCGGGCCATCTCCTCGTCGGCGCTGCGATCGATGTAGACGTGCACGTTGCCCTCGCCCGTTTCGATCACGGGAACCCGGGCGCTGGTGACGACGTGCTGGATCAGCTCGCGGCCACCGCGTGGGATCAGCACGTCGACAGAGCCGCGCTGGGTCATGAGCTCCGTGGCACCATCGCGGCCGAGCTCATCGATGGTCTGCACAGCTTCCACTGGAACGGCAGTGCGGCGCAGAGCGTCGCGGATGATGGACAGCAGCATTTGATTGGTCTTCAGGGCCGCGGACCCGCCCCTGAGAATGACGGCGTTGCCGGACTTCAGCGCCAGCGCGGCAATATCGACCGTCACGTTAGGACGTGCCTCGTAAATCACGCCAAGCACGCCGAGCGGGACGCTCTGCTGCGTGAGCCGCAGCCCGTTGGAAAGAGTGCGGCCCTGCAGCACTCTGCCGACCGGATCATCAAGTCCGGCGATCTCCTCCACCGCTGCGGCGAGCTGCTCCACGCGTGCCTCATTGAGGGTGAGGCGGTCCAGCAGAGATCGCTTCATCCCGTTGCCGCGTTCGCGTTCGAGATCCTCAGCGTTGGCCTCCATGAGCGAGGCCACTGATTCGCGCAGCCCGGAGGCCATAGCACCCAGGGCGCGGTCCTTATGATCCCGATCCAGCTGGCTCAGCCCGTGAGCCGCCTCCCTGGCGCGCTCCGAGATGTCGTGGATCTGCTGTGCGATCTGTTCTGCCATACCTCTACCCTAATCTCTGCGCGCGATCTCTACGCGCACCATGTCGTCGCTGTGGACTACGGGCCGCTCATAGTCGGTGCCGAGCTCGCTTCCGAGCTCTGCCGTGCTCCGGCCCAGCATCGCCGGCAGCTCTGTCGCGGCGTAGGCGACCAGGCCGCGAGCACAGATGAGCCCTTTCGTATCGGCGATTTCCACAGGATCCCCTGCCTCGAAGTCGCCGGAGAACTGCGTGACGCCTGCCGGCAGCAGGGACCGGTTGCGTTCCACGACGGCGGCCACAGCGCCGTCGTCGATCACGATCCGGCCCTTCGTGTGGGCCAGATGCGCCAGCCAGGCAGAGCGCGCACCACGACGCCGCCCGGTCGGCTCGAAGAACGTCCCCACCGTCTCACCTTTGAAGAGCTCAGCGGCCCGGCCGGCCGAGGTGAGGAATGCGGGGATCCCGTTTCCCGCGGTGATCTGCGCGGCTTCGACTTTGGTGACCATGCCCCCGGTGCCCACGCCGGCTTTGCCGCGCCGGCCCAGCGTGACCCCCGCGAGGTCCCCAGGGCTTCGCACCCGTGCGACAGGACTGCCGCCTTCATCGGGAGGGCCATCGTAGAGACTGTCGACGTCCGAGAGCAGGATGAGTGCGTCTGCCCGCAGCAGGTTCGCAGTCAGCGCCGCGAGTCTGTCATTGTCTCCGAAGCGTATTTCATGCGTGGCGACCGCATCGTTTTCGTTGACGACGGGCACGGTGCCCAAGCTCAGCAGTTTCTCCAGGGCACGCAGGGCGTTGGTGTACTGCGTGCGACGGATCAGGTCCTCTACTGTCAGCAGCACCTGGGAGACCGAGGTGCCGTGCATGCCGAAGGCCCGTGAGTAGTGGGCCAGCAGCAGACCTTGGCCGACGGCGGCAGCGGCCTGCTGCGAGGCCAGGTCGACGGGCCGGGTCTGCATCTGCAGTGGTCCCAGGCCAGCGGAGATGGCCCCGGAGGAGACCAGGACGACCTCGGTCCCCCGGTCCCGCAGCACCTGGCAGGCCTCGACCAGCCGGTTGAGCGCATCTACGGAGATTCCGCCCTCGATCGTGGTCAGCGAGGAGGACCCCACTTTCACCACGACCCGTCGCGCCTGGGCCAGATCAGCGGCCGAGCGCACCATGGACTGCCGCAGGCGTGGCGTGCTCATGAACGCCCTGCCTCAGATCCGCTGTCTGCCTCACCGGCGTCATCGGCAGAGCCAGCGGAGCGTGCTGACTCGTCGTCGTAGGCGTAGCCCGCCTCCATCTCAGCGCGCGTGGCAGCCTTGGCCGCGCGACGCTCCAGCTGGTCCTGCCGCTTCTCCGCGCGAGTCGGGCGGCTGTGCTCGGCGAACCGGATGTCGGTCCCGCGTGGGCCGCCCAGATGCTCGGCTCCCCCAGCCATCGTCGGCTCCCAGTCGAAGACCACGCCGTCGTCCCCGGACCCGATGACGACGCCGTCGCCTGGGGTGGCGCCCTGGGAGAAGAGCTCGGCTTCGATCCCGATGGCCAGCAGCCGATCTGCCAGGTAACCCACGGCTTCCTCATTGGAGAAGTCGGTCTGCTGGATCCAGCGTTCCGGTTTGGTGCCACGGACTCGCCAGAGCGGCTCGCCACCCTTCTCCTCACGTGTCACGGTGAACTGTTTCTCGTTGACAGCTCGCGGCCGCACAGTGACGGGCACCGGTGCCTTCGCCGTCTCACGCTGTTCACGAGACTCCTCGACCAGCCCGGCCATGGCG
>DXGD01000399.1 GCA_019114115.1 Candidatus Nesterenkonia stercoripullorum | reverse complement strand
GCCGTGAGTCCGGTCGCCGCCGGCACGGAGATGTCCTCGGCATCCCATGTAGGGTCGCCGTGCTCGTCTCGGGGGGTCCACCGCAGGCCGATCCGGGCACCGGACTGCCGGGTGGCCTCCAGCAGCGCGGGGATATCGGCAAGGGTCGGCTGCGGTACGAGCGGGGCTCCCCGATCCTCCTCCGCTGAACGGAGCAGGGCAAGCAGGCTGCGCATCTCGGTGAGGGCCTGCCGGGATGAGCCGGCGACGGATTCGAACTCGCTCTCCACCTCCGGTGCCATATCAGGAAGACGGTACTTCGCCGTCGTCGCCTGCACGCCGATGACGGACATGCTGTGGGCCACGACGTCGTGGAGTTCCCGGGCGATCCGGTTTCGCTCCTCCAGCTCCTGGCGTTGGGCGCTGAGCTGAGCACTGGTGCGGCGCTCCTCGCGCAGCGCACCCTTGTTGCGGATCATCTGGCGGACGGCGAGGCCCGCCACGAGGACCCCCACGGTGACGGCGGGGGAAACGATCTCGCTGCTGCGCAGTTCTGGGTCGAGGTCGGCTGACATCGCCGTGGCCAGAAAACTCGCCAGCTGGACGCCAGCCAGGGGCACTGCCCATGCCACGATCGCCTGCGGCCACGAACACCGCAGCGCGACAAGTGCCACGATCATCGCATGGACGATCAGCGTCATCACTGGCCAGGGCCAGGGCAGCCACCACAGGCTGGGAGACCCGGCTGTCAGCAGAGTAGTCGCGACTGCGGTGACAGTCTGGACACCGACGCCGACATACGGCCAGCGCACGACCAGGACCAATGCAGCGGCCGATCCCAGCGCGAGGCACATGGCGAAGGTGCCCGGGACACCGTAGAGCACTGCGAGCACCGGCCAGCTGACCGCAATGGTCACCACTGCGGCAAATGAGGCGAGGATCCACGCCCAGCCCTCACCGGGCTGGGATTGCGCGAGCCCAGGGAAAGGCCCCGCGAAAGCATCCGGCTCCCCCGCGGTCGCGTCCCGGGGAGAGCTCTCGGCACTGTCGTCGCGGCCACCGAGCGCCGCGCTCGTAGCCGCCGCGTCCAGCACGGCGAGTCCGCGCATCACCATCGGCAAGGTGACCAGGAGCAGGAGCCCGACGACGAACTGGAATCCCGCCTCCAGGAGGAACGCCCGGGAGGCTGTGTCCGGGGCCGAGCCCCCTCTGAACGCCTCGAGGATGAGTCCGGTGAGCCCGACATCGCCGTCGGGCACGAAGATTCCCCAGAACCAGTAGGTGATCCCCCCGAACGCGCCGGCCGGCCACGCGACCGCGACGACGAACGTGAACAGGCGCAGCGGGAAGGCCACGAGCGTCTCGAACACAAGATCCAGCCATCGGCGGGGCTCCGACATGGGCCTGATGAATCCCATGACACCCGATTGGAACGGCTCGTAGGAAGCCGCCGGCAGCTGCACTCCCCAGCCCCGTAGCCGGGCCCGCGAGACCTGGGCGAAGCCCGAGGCGATGCGCAGCGTGATCGGCAGCAGCAGCACTCCGATCCAGACGACGAAGGTGCCGATGGACAGAACGGTCATCGGCACCAGGACGAGGAACGCGAAGAGCGAGATGAAGAGTCCCGGCAGGACATAGGCATAGTCCCGGCCGAGGCGCGCGAGTCCGAATCGGGGGACCTTCCGCACTCCCCTGAGCGACATGTTCACCATGGTTGGTCCTCCTCTCGCGAGCCGCGACGCCATCGGCGTCGACTGGGGTCGCATCGACTGGGCCCGCATCTGCTGCGGCACATGGCCATCACCGTACGGAGACGACTTGTCGCCTCACATCACCCGCAGGAGTGATCCACGGCGATACCCACGAGGGATTCCACTCGCCGGACACGTCACTATCATAGGGACTGTGGTGCAGCCTCAATCAGACGAAACCCCCTGCAGGGTCGTCATCATCGATGATCAGGCGATGGTGCGGCAAGGATTCGGTGCGCTGCTGGACGCGCAGCGCGACATCTGTGTGGTCGGCAACGCCGCGGACGGCAGCGAAGCTGTGGGACTGGTGCAGCAGGCCCGGCCCGACGTCGTCCTCATGGACATCCGCATGCCGCAGATGAACGGACTCGACGCCACCCGCGCCATCCTCTCCATGCCGGGCCTGAAGCATCCGCGGGTGATCATGCTGACGACGTTCGACGCCGACGAGTACGTGTTCTCAGCGCTGCGTGCCGGCGCAAGCGGTTTCCTGCTCAAGGACGCCACCGCCGAGGACCTCGTCTCCGCAGTGCGCGTCGTCGCCGGGGGTGAAGCGTTGCTCGCGCCCTCTGTCACGCGCAGGCTCATCGCGGACTACGCAGCGCGCCCGGCCCCGCGCCGGCCGTCGTATACCCTCTCCCCGCTGACCGAGCGCGAACTTGGTGTCATGGAGCTCGTGGCCACTGGCCAGTCGAACGCCGAGATCGCTGAGGAGCTCTTCGTCTCCGAACAGACGGTGAAAACCCACGTCTCGCGGGTTCTCAGCAAGCTCGGACTGCGTGACCGCACGCAGATCGTGATCGCAGCCTATGAATCCGGGCTGGTCAGTGCCGGAGGGTAAGTCAGCCTCGCCGAGAATGCCCACGTCGCGGGCGATTCGTGGGCGGCACGCCGTCTTCCCTGCCATGCCGGCAATCTCATCCCCACGTAGGGTCGTATTCAGACTTTAGGGTGACGCGCACGAGGAAGTCCTCTCCTTAGTCTCTTCGGAGACCACGAAAAGGAGCCTCATGGATATCACCCAGGCAATGATGCATCGGACATCGTTCGTTCGCGCCCGGACCTGCGCCGTCGAGAGCACAAGCCGATGACGGGATTCGTCATAGGGCTCCTCGTGGCCTTCGCCGGTGCCCTCCTCCTCGCGGGTGGTTCCGAGCTCCAGTCCCGGGCGGTGTTCGCGGCCGCGGGGGCCTGGTCTGCTTTCGTGAGGAACCCGCGGTGGATCCTCGGCCTGGCCCTGCTGGGGACTGCGGTCACGACGAACTTCGTCGCACTGGCACTGGCTCCCATCGCCGCGGTGCAGTCGATGAGCATCGTCGCATTGGCGGCTTCAACCGCGTTCAGCGCGGCAACAGGGCGCATCGTGGTGACCCACCAGGTGAAGCTGTCGATCGTGGCGTGCCTGGTGGGCATCCTCGGCTTCATCTGGGTCATCTCCCAGCATCCGGCTCGTGCCGACACCGCCGATATCGATCGGCAGCTGATCATCGTGATGATGATCCAGGCGGGCATGGCGATCGCCTGCCTGGTCGTCGCGCGCATCGGAGGGCCGCGGGACGGGACGACACCCCGGATCGCCGCCCTGATCGCGGCTTCCATGCAGTTCGGGACCATCACAGGGGTATTCAAGGTGCTTGTGGGGCTCACGCTGCGCGACGGCGTGGCGGCGGTGATCACCTCACCGATGGGGGTGCTCGCTTTGCTCGGCCTCGCAGCGGGCGCAGCGATCGCGGGCGCACAGTTCCAGTTCGCCCACAAGGTGCTTCCGGCTCCGACAGTGGTAGCTGGCCTGACCATCACCGAAACGCTCACGGCCGCAGCCATCGGGATCCTCGTCCTCGGGGAAAGCGCGCTGACGCCGGTTGGAGCGGCGCTGCTGCTGCTGTCGGGCTCGATCGCCGTCGGCGGCGTCCTCGGGCTGCGGGGACTTCGACGCACCGAGGCCGCAGAAATCGGAGGAGCTGGGGTTCCCTCAGTGTTCCTTACGCCGACTGACACGGGTCCCGCAGCGGACACCACCACAACAGAGGCGCCGCTTGAGACGACACCGCCAGAGACGACGCAGTCCGAGGCGACGCAACCAGAGACGCCGCAGGCAAAGACAACGCAGGCAAAGCACACACAGACAGGAACGACAGACCATGCACGTCGCATTCTTCAGTGATCAGCACCCGTCGACGCTCGGGGGCCTCCAGGTATCCCTAGGCCTCCAGCGGGACTTCCTTGAGATGGCCGGCCACACTGTCACCGTCTGCTCCCCGGACTCGAAGCGGAGGCCGACACCCGGGCACGCTCGCGCCAGCGATGTACTGCTCGGATCGCGGCAGGTCGGCGAACACTCGTTCCAGCTGGCCAGTCCTCTCACGGACCGGACGATGGACGCCGGGTTCTCCCGTCGGCCTCCCGTGGACGTCGTCCACATCCAGGCCGACGTCTGGGGTGCGTGGAACGGCTACCGGTTCGCCCGCAGGCACGGGCTGCCCGTCGTCCATACGATGCACACCAATATCGAACTGGGCCTTCCGGCGGCCGTCCCCCTCCCGGGCGTGATGTTCCGGCTCATCTACGCGGCCCAGCAGCGGTATATGCAGACACCGGTGCGGGACATGGCCGGCTACCTTCGCGCGTTCGCCGACGCCGCAGATGCCGTCATCGTTCCCAGCGCGCACTTCGCCGAAACGCTCAGCCGCTACGGGATCGGCCGGGAGCTGCAGGTGATACCCACCGGAGTCGATGATCGGAAGATCGACAGCGTCCGCTCGGAGAGCCG
>DXGD01000398.1 GCA_019114115.1 Candidatus Nesterenkonia stercoripullorum | reverse complement strand
AGGTCAAAGCTCGTCGGGGTCGAGGTTTCGGCCATCCGCTGGAGTCCATCGACCAGCAGAAACTCCGCCGGCTGCATCTGCTGGTGAATGAGTATGCAGCGCAGCGGCGCAGCTGGGCTGCCGGTTGCAGGGTTGATGTCGTATCCGTGGTGCTGGGCCCTGGCTCACTGGACGGTGTCATCGCCCCGGACATCGAGCACCTGCAGGATGTCACCCTATGAGCATGGGGCGGGCACGCGGTGTGGCCCTCATCGGGCTCGAGGGCCACATCATCGAGGTTGAAGCCGATATCGGGCAGTCCCTGCCTGCGTTTGTGCTGCTGGGGCTGCCTGACGCCTCGCTGCGGGAAAGCCAGGACCGCATTCGCTCCGCCGCGAAGAATTCTGGCATACCGCTGCCGGCCAGGCGCTTGACGGTCAATCTGCTGCCGGCTTCACTGCCGAAATCAGGTTCTGCCTTGGACTTGGCGATCCTGATGAGCTCATGGGAAGCGGATGGGCAGGTGGGCGGGATCGGGGAGGCAGTGTTTATCGCTGAGCTCGGACTGGACGGTTCATTGCGTCCCGTTCGCGGTGTCTTGGTGGGCGTGGCGGCCGCCCGACGTGCGGGGATCTGCCAAGTGGTGGTCAGCACCGCCAACGCGGCTGAAGCTGCTCTCGTGCCCGGTGTCGAGGTGCTGGCGATGACGCATGTTCGCGAGGCCGCACAACGCTTCCGTGCCCGGGGCAAGCCGGAGGTTTCCATGCTCCAGGCCGGACGCCAACCCCACGGAGACCAGGAAGGCCGCGCTCCGGGCCACGAAGCCGACCTCGCATCGAGGGCAGGAGCTGGGCCAGTTGTGGACTCCTTAGGTGACGATGCCTCCCTGGGCGTGACCCCAGCCCTCGAGCGAGCTGTCGGGGACCTCGCTGAGGTGCACGGTCAGGAGGAGGCACGTTTCGCTCTGGAAGTGGCGGCCGCCGGCCGCCATCACCTCCTGCTCATCGGCGCCCCGGGAGCGGGCAAAACCATGCTCGCCTCCCGGCTGCCGGGTATCCTGCCGCAGCTCGATGACGGTGAGGCCATGGAGGTGACGGCTATAGCGTCGGTGACCCGAGGGCCCTCAGGACTGATCCAGCTTCGTCGGCACGCTCCCTTCGAAGCACCACACCACAGTGCCTCTCAAGCGGCGATAGTCGGGGGAGGCGCCCGGTTGGCTCAGCCAGGTGCCATCACCCGCGCTCATCACGGGGTCCTGTTCCTCGACGAGGCGACAGAATTCTCACGGACAGTCCTGGACGCCTTGCGGCAGCCACTCGAGAGCGGGCATATCGTGCTTCATCGTTCTGCGGGCTCGGTCACCTACCCGGCCCGGTTCCAGCTGGTCCTTGCCAGCAACCCCTGCCCCTGCGGCATGAACACCGGTTCTGGCCGGCACTGCACGTGCACAGTGACCGCTCGGCGTCAGTACATGTCACGCCTGTCAGGACCGCTGCTGGACCGCATAGACCTTCAGGTCCGGGTTGAGCGGCCTCGTTCTGCCGTCCTGGCCCTCGGATCCTCGGCAGAGAACTCCGCTGAAGTGCTCACGCGAGTCGTGACGGCACGGGCTGCACAACGGGAGCGTCTAGCGCCATGGGGCGTCCAGACGAACTCGGACATGCCGATGAGCCTGCTGAACGGGCCCGTGCGGCTCGGGTCCGCCACAACGCGCGCACTGGACGGCTCATTGGACCGAGCGAGCATCTCCTTGCGCGGGTATGTCCGAGTGCTGCGACTGGCGTGGACTGTGGCTGACCTCAGAGGGTCGCTCCTCCCCACCGCCGAGGACATCGACGCGGCAATGCAGCTCAGGCAGTCCGCGGGAGACGATTGACGTGAACCAGTACAGTGCCACGAGTTGCCAGCACACAGCCGAGGAGCGCCATCGGCTTCGGTGCATGCGAGCCGACCTGAGCAGAACGGTGGAACCGGGCGATGTCCTCGCCGGTGTCGCCATCGCAGAGCTCGGTGTCGCGCGCGTCCACCACCTCCTTGTCACCGGAGGACCCGCGACGGTGCAGGAGCTCGAACGCGTCTCCATCGCCGCAGCCTCCGACGGTCTCGGTCCGCGCCAGCGCCGTCTGGCAGATGGGCTGGCGCGGTGGCGTACCCGGCTGGGACAAACAGACGGTGAACGTGATATCCACCGTATGGCCGCACTCGGCGGAGGAATCCTGATACCTGAGGATCCCGAATGGCCCGCTGTGATGAACGACCTGGGCAGCGCGGCTCCGGTTGCCCTGTGGTACAGAGGACCGCTTTCGGGCCCCCGTGCCGGGTCCGCGCCGGACACTCCCTCGATGCCCTCCGCACTACCCTCTGCCCCCGCTACTGGCGTCATCAGCACAGCGCGCCTGCCGGTACATCATCGCAGCGTCGCTATCGTCGGTTCCCGGGAGATCAGCGACTATGGACGCAGAGTGGCGGCAGAGTTCGCCGGAGAGCTGAGCCTCCACGGGATCTCCGTGATTTCAGGCGGCGCGTACGGCGTGGATGCCATGGCGCACCGGGCTGCCCTTCGGGCCGCAACAGCTCCGACATACGCAGTGCTGGCCGGGGGCTTGGACCGTTGGTATCCTGCCGGAAACGAGGCCCTGCTGCGTGACATCGCCAGCCAGGGGCTCATACTGAGCGAAATGCCGCTCGGCGCGGCACCAACACGTCACCGCTTCCTCCAGCGCAATCGGCTCATTGCAGCGCTGGCAGCCGCCACCGTCATCGTCGAAGCCCGCTGGCGCAGCGGGGCACAGAACACCGCGCACCACGCGCTGAACCTCGACAGACCGGTGGCGGTGGTGCCTGGCAGCGTGCACTCACCGACTTCGGCCGGATGCCACCGATTGTTGAAGGAAACACCGGCGGCCCTTGTCGTCGACGCCGCCGACGTCGTCGAACTCATCGCGGCAGCTGGCGCCGATTCTGCCACTGGGAGTGCAGAGAGGGCTCACCGCACGCCGGCGAGGTCGCCGGGGCCGGTTCTCGAAGCTCTCCCGATCCCGTCCTCGGGCCCACAGGCCGAAACGGGGTCCGCCAGCACGATCGGGCTCTACGATACCCTCAGCGATGTGGACAAACGGGTCTTCGACGCCCTGCCGCTACGGCAGCTGAGCAGCCCTTCCAAGCTCTCAGCGGTCTCAGGCCTGCCGGTGCCTCAGCTCCTCAGCGGGCTCACGCGGCTCGAACGAATCGGGCTCGCTCGTGCGGTGAACAACCACTGGGGCCGACAGCGGGAATAGACTGCCGTTATGCCTGGTGTATCTCCACGTGGCTCGCGACCTGTCGCCACAGCAGAGGAAGACGCGGCAGACCCGCTAGCTACGGCCTTCTGTGCCCACCTCCAGTACGAGCGGGGCCTCTCCGCGCACACTGTCCGGGCGTACCGCAACGATCTAACGCAATTGGCTCAGCACGCAGGTGCATTGGCAGAACTCACCCTGGAGGGGATTCGCCGGTGGCTCGCCCACGAGCACGAACGAGGATTGAGCCGATCCTCATTGAACCGCAGGACAGCCAGCGTACGCGCGTTCACGGCGTGGGCCTACTCCCAGGGCCACATGGCAGCCGACCCTGCGCTGAGGCTGAGGACCGCCTCACGCAAGTCTGCCCTGCCCGATGTCCTGCAGAGCAGTGATGTCACCGTCATGACCCAGCGCCTGCATGAGGCGTCCGGGCGCACCGCGACACTCAGCGGGACGGGAGCCGCCTCCCCGACAAGTGGCGGCGTGGCGGTCCCCGTCCATGATGCAGCCGATCAGCAGGACGGGGCAGCAGCTGCCTCCGACACGGGCATTGCAACGGACCCCGCAGATGAGGACCACAGGCGTCGAGAATCCGCCCTGGCTCAGCGCGATGAAGCCATCGTGGAACTGCTCTATGCCACGGGCATGCGTGTCTCTGAGCTCGCCGCGCTGAACATCGAATCCTTTGACGTGCACCGCAGAATGGTCCGAGTGCTCGGCAAAGGGAATAAGGAACGCTATGTTCCCTACGGTATCCCCGCAAAAGAAGCCCTGTGGCGTTGGCTCGACGCAGGGCGTCATGTCCTCGCGGTCGACGGCTCGGGTTCAGCGATGTTCCTCGGGGCACGCGGATCACGCGTAGATGTCCGCGTCGTGCGACGGGCAGTCAATGTGCAGTTGGAAGCTCTGGGCACCACGGCCGCCCGCGGACCGCACGTCTTGCGCCACACCGCCGCAACGCACCTGCTGGAAGGCGGGGCGGATATGCGCACTGTGCAGGAGCTGCTGGGCCACGCGTCGCTGACCACGACCCAGGGCTACACCCACGTGACGGTGGACGGACTGCGTGAGGCGTATCGCCAAGCACACCCGCGCGCATAGCTGTTAATATAAGATGGGAGACGGAGTTGCTCCAGCGGTCTCGCCACAGGGATCTCGCCACAAGAGTCTTGCTACAAGGATCGCTGTACGCAACGATCGCAGGGCAAGGCCCTGAGAAGAGCTTCTGACCAAGTCTCCTGAGCAGAGCTGGTGAGCAGCCAGTGAATCAGGCACAATGGGAAAACATTGAATATGGGCAGCACTCGAGCCTGCATTGTCTACGGGTTGAATGTGCACATTGGACGTAGGGGAAGACGTACCAAGAGCACTGACAGACCAAGAGGACAGTGGAGGAAAGAGATGTCTGAGAACATGGCCCGGGGTGTCTTGCACATTCACTCGGCGCCGGCCGCGCTGTGCCCACATGTCGAGTGGGCTGTCTCATCAGTGGTCGACAGCCGAGTGGATTTCACATGGCTCCCTCAGCCAG
>DXGD01000397.1 GCA_019114115.1 Candidatus Nesterenkonia stercoripullorum | reverse complement strand
TGGCGCCAGATGAGAGCAACGCGGATATGGGGCGCCGCCACGCCGAAGTGGCATTGGAAGTGCTCCAGGGCGAGGGCTTCGCCCAGCCGAACCCGCGCCCGATGTTCCCCAACCCTCCCGGGCTGCTCAGGCTCGAGCCCCATTCCGAGGGGCTCCGCCAGCGCATCTGGTGGGGTGCGGGGTCCGACGCCACTGCTCGGTGGGCGGCGGAGAAGGGCATGAACCTGATGTCCTCCACCTTGAAGGACGATGAGTCAGGGGAGCCTTTCCACGTCCAGCAGCGGAAGCAGATCGAAGTCTTCCGAGAGGAATGGGCCCGTCACGATCACGGGTTCGAGCCGCGCGTCTCCGTTTCGCGGTCCATCCTGCCCATCGTCACAGCCCAAGACCGTGCCTACTTCCTCGGCCAGCGCGACAGTCACGATCAGTTCGGCATGATCGATGAGACCACTCGCGCCGTCTTCGGCCGCTCCTACACGGCTGAGCCGCAAGAGCTGGTCGAAGAGCTCGCCAAGGACACTGCAGTCCAGGCCGCGGACACTGTGCTTGTCACGGTCCCGAACCAGTTGGGTGTCGACTACAACGCCCACCTCATGGAGTCGCTGTTGACGCATGTAGCACCTGAGTTGGGCTGGAGGTAGAAGCGGGGAGTGCGCGGCGAAGAGTCCATCCGGCACACGCGAGGGCTATCCCGTGACGAGCTCGCCACGCTGCGCATGAAGCATGGCGCGTGCCCGCTCCAAGGTCGCTAGTCGCAGGCCATGTGCCGATGCACGTCAGACCAGGTTCGTCGCATTGGCCATGTTCGACTTCATGAAGAGCAGGCCCCGATTCATCAAGGAAGCGGATCGACGGCCACCCCTGATGCCACACATCGGGGGAAGCCCGCTCAGCCCCACCACGTGACTGAATCATCGCGACCTGCGAAGGCGAGTCACGTGATGTCTCGGGAAGAGAGTCGCCCGCTACGGCGTTGACAACCCTTGAACAGTCCGAGCATTGACGGCTGCAGGCGTCGACCGCGGCGGGGGGCCAGAGTCGCCGTCAACGCCCGTAGTGGTGAACGCGTCGAGGAGGCCATTACCCCTTTAGTTGACTCCGGGATCGCCGCTGACCGCTTCGTCGCCGCCCTCGAAATCTGCCGGCCAGGTCGACGTACTCGACAACCGTGGCGTCTTCGGGGCCAACCCCGCCCTGGAGACCACACCCTGGCATTCTGAACACGTTGCTCGAGTCCTGACCGACGAAGAGAGAGTTGCGAAAGATGGCACGAATCGCCAAGACAGTCGATCAGCAGCTGGCAGAGCTGAGTCGGCTGAATGTGATGAAACAGGCGCGTGGGGATGCTGATGCCGTCAGTGCAGCGGCTCGTACGCTCTCTGAAGAGAATGGCGGCGACAACAATGTCCTGGTGGGCCTGCACCCACGGTGGTTCTTCGCCTCCGACCTTGCTCCGCTCCTGCGGCGTGCTGGTAAACCTGGATTCGTTGTTGAAGACATGGTCGACGTCGACGAGTTCGCTCCGGCAGGCATCGAGTTGCCCGACGACCCCCTGTATCCGGTTCACGACGTGCAACGCGGTGATCAATACCAGAATGAATCGCCCAAAGAGGTACTGCCTCAGCTGATGGCCAGGGTTCGTCGCCCTCTGACGTTGCAGGAAGGGCTCAGCTGGGCCCATACGCATCCTGAGGTGATCGAGGCGAATAGCTGCTTCATGACCATCGGCTCGCGGAAGGCCAAGCGCACGAATCCTGCGGGGGACACCGTCTATGACGCTCGCACTCCCGCGATCTGGAACGCCTCGGGTGCCGGCCGCGACGGTAAGCACCGCAAGAATGCCCCGAAGCTTGGATGGTGCTGGTGGGGCAATCGCCACACGTGGCTCGGGGTCGCATCTGCTGCGCAGACGTCCCCACAGTAGGGCCCTCCAGCATCTAGGCCTCAGGTGTGGCGCTCTGCTGGGCCGCCCACGCGGAGACCCGGCGGGCGCTTTCTTCTTCAGAGAGATCCTCCACACGGGACATCAGCGACCACCGCACTCCGAAGGGATCACGCAGAGAGGAAAAGCGATCACCGGAGACGAACGTGCTGACGGGCTCCCGGATCGTTGCCCCTGCGAGCTCGGCTCGCTGGGTCATGGCGTCCACGTCCGTGCAGTACAGTCCGATCGAGTAGCAATCGTCCTCACCAGCGGGTGCTTGAACCAGGCCGTAATCCGGGTTCGGTTCCCCGAGCTGGAGCCTGCCTTCTCCGAAGTCCAGCTCAGCGTGGACGACGACGCCGCCCATCTCGGTGACATCTACCAATCGCGCACCGAAGACTGAGCGGTAGAATTCGATCGCATCGGCTGCACCGGGGATCGTGAGGAACGGTGTCAGGCTGGTGAAGCCGTGGGGAGTCCCCTCGTGAGTGTGCTGACCTGTGATGCCTCGATGGGGCGTGGTGTTCGTAGTCATGAAGCCAGCGTAGGCAGGTGTCTGGCCCGGGCGCTTGAAGATTCGCGACGATCGTGATGGTGGGAGGCATAGGGTGACGCTTGATCCAGACGACCCGCGCGGTGTCCTCTACCCGGCGAGACTGCCGTCTTTTCACCGGGAGGCCGCGCCTGACGTGCTGCGTGAGCTGGTCCGGTGGTTCTGGATTCCGCAGTGGAACCTTCCACCGGGTGAGACATCCCGGCAGCAGCTGTTGCCCTTCCCCGCGACCAATCTCGTCGTGGCGCCTGAGGGGGTGACTCTGGCAGGTCCGACGTCGGGGGCGTCATATCGCGATCTGAAAGGCCATGGCTGGGCGGTGGGTGCGTTGTTTCGCCCGGCCGGAGTCGCTTCTATCGGGTGTGACCCGCACGAGATCCACGACCAGGAAGTCCTTTTCAAGGCGCCAGAATTGCACCGCAGCGTAGTCACCGCCATGACCGAGGAAAAGGAGACGGCAATGTCTCAGAGCGGGGCGCCTCAGAAAGCAGTGAGAGCCTACAGTGATTGGCTGTCCCAGCGTCTCGCTCCGCCGGACGACGGCGGCCTCATGGCCAACGCCATGGAAGACCTGATCTCCTCTGATCGCAGCATCATCCGTGCCGAGCAGGTGGCGGATCGCCTCCACGTCTCGCTCCGCGGTGTGCAGCGGCTTGCACAGCGCTATGTCGGGCTGCCGCCACTGGCGATGATCCGCCGGTATCGCCTGCAAGAAGCCGCCCAGCGCCTTCGTGAGGACCCCACACTGACCATCGCCCAAACGGCCGCTGAGCTCGGCTACGCGGACCAAGCCCACCTCAGCTCCGACTTTCGGCATGTATTCGGCTTCAACCCCACCGAGTACCGCCGTCAGCACCGCGACGCGACCTGAGTAGAGGGTATGGGTCGAGGTGCAGCCGTTCACAGGGGTCCGTGGCGACGTGCAGAAGCCGAGGTAGCGGCCGCAATGCCCGAACTGACGGCCGCTGCCTCAGCGCAGGAACAGCGCGCGCATCCGGATCGTCGTCACCACCATGCCCACCGCGATCATGACGGTGTAGTAGCCGATGTGCACCAGCGTCATTGCGCCGAAGCTCCACGCTGCGATGTCACGCATGAGCTCGACACCGTGCCACAGCGGCAGCAACTGGACGAGAGCCTGCACGCCGGACGGATAGATGTCGAGCG
>DXGD01000396.1 GCA_019114115.1 Candidatus Nesterenkonia stercoripullorum | reverse complement strand
TCCTCCAGCTGCCAGGCGCGGGCGATCCCGTGATAGTACGGCGCCGTCTTGCCCTGGTCTGCCAGCTGCTCGGCGAGCACATCGATGGCAGGGCCGTTCTCGGCGTGCATCATCGTCATCATGCCGAGCTCCCGGGACTTCTGCATCGCTCGCAGGATCTGCGCGTCGTCTGCGTAGAAGACGCCGGGATAGGCCATGAACATCTTGTAAGAGCTGACGCCCTCGTCGATGAGCATCTCCATCGCCTTCAGCGACTCCTCGTTGACGTCACCGATGACCTGGTGGAAGCTGTAGTCGACAGCGCAGTTCCCGCCAGCCAGCTCGTGCCATGTGGCCAGGCTCTCCTGGACGCGCTCACCGTGCTTCTGGATGGCGAAGTCGATGATCATCGTCGTCCCGCCCCAGGCGGCGGCCCGGGTCCCGGTCTCGAACGTATCGGAGGCGTTGGTGCCGCCGAACGGCATCTGCATATGGGTGTGAGCGTCGATTCCGCCAGGAATCACGTACTTGCCCGCGGCGTCGATGATCTTATCGGCCTGCACCTCGTGACTTCCCGGGGTGAACACGGCGACGATCGTCTCGCCGTCGATGAGCACGTCGGCCTGCGCCGTACCGGTCGCGTTGACGATTGTGCCGTTGGTGATCAAGGTCTTCATGGAAGGCTCCCCCTAAACTCGATGGATTCTCACGGCGCCACAACCGCACCATAGGCATCGGGACGACGGTCGCGGTAGAACTGCCACTCATTGCGGACCTCACGGACGAGGTCCATCTCCAGGTCACGCACCAGCAGCTCCTCGTGGTCCGCGGAGCCTCGCTCCCCGACGAAGTTCCCGCGCGGGTCAGCCACGTACGAGGTCCCGTAGAAGGTGACCGCCTGGTCGCCGTATTCGTTGTCCTCACGGCCCACCCGATTCGGCACGACGACGAAGTAGCCGTTGGCGGCCGCAGCCGTGGGCTGCTCCAGATCCCAGAGGCGGTTGGACAGCCCCGGCTTCGACGCATTCGGATTGAAGACGATCTCGGCGCCGCCGAGGCCCAGCATGCGCCAGCCTTCCGGGAAGTGCCGGTCATAGCAGATGGTCACGCCGATCCGCCCGACGGCGGTGTCGAACACGGGCCAACCGAGGTTGCCCGGGCGGAAGTAGAACTTCTCGTAGAAGTTGTCCACGTGAGGGAGGTGGTTCTTCCGATACTTGCCGAGGATCGAACCGTCCGCGTCCACCACGACTGCCGTGTTGTAGTACACGCCGGGCATAGCCTCTTCGTAGATGGGCAAGACCATGACGAGGCCGAGCTCGCCTGCCAGCGCCGCGAACCGCTGGACGATCGGGCCGTCCGCGGGCTCGGCGAAGTCGTAGTACTTGCGCTCTTCGGTGATGCCGAAATATGGCCCGTGGAACAGCTCCTGGAAGCAGATGACCTGCGCACCCGCGGCAGCTGCTTCCCGCGCGAACCCCTCGTGCTTCTGCACCATGGACTCTGGGTCTCCGGTCCACGTGGTCTGGCTGAGCGCCACCCGCACTACGGTCATGATGGTGAGGTCCCTTCTGTTGTCTCGACGGTTGTCTCGACTCTCTGGTGTCTCGACCTGTTGTGTCGACGTTCAGAACGTACGCGCAGCGACACACGATTCTGTTTCGCTTATGTAAAATTATGTTAACGAATAGCTCGAACTGACCATGCTATGGTGACTCGATTCGCGCACTGGCTATCCGGCCTTTGAGCAGAGTATTCATCGTCGAGCACGCACAACACCAGCTTCACATCGTCAAATATCTTCCTGGAATCTTTACACTGTGTAAGTGTAGTCATGATAGCGCCAGAGGAGATACTCCTCACGTAGTACGGTAACTGATATTCCGGACACAGAGGGGTCACGACTCCGATCCGCACACGGGAAGCCGAGGTCCTATGACTGACATCAGCATCAACGACGTCGTCGTCGCCCATCCCGGAGCTGGTGCTGCCTATCGGGGAGATGCCGGCAGGTGAGCCGCTCTCTGGAGGGCGCGCATGTCAGAGTGGCCGTCGTGGGTGCTGGCTTCGCGGGGATCGGCGCCGCGATGCGCCTGTCGGCTTCCGGTGAACGTTCCTTCGCTGTGCTTGAACGCGCGCAGAGCGTGGGTGGCACCTGGAGGGAGAACACGTACCCCGGGGTGGCCTGCGATGTGCCGTCACACCTGTATTCCTTCTCCTTCGCGCCGAAAGCAGACTGGACCCATCGCTTCGCCACGGGGAAGCAGATCCGGGACTACCTCACCGCCTGCGCCGTCGACAGGCTCATCCAAGATCGCCTTCACCTGGGCACGTCGCTCATCTCCGCGCAGTGGCACGAGCAGGACGCCCGCTGGGTGCTGCACACCTCGCGCGGCACGACGACCGCGTCCGTGCTCGTCCTGGCCACCGGACGATTCACCGAACCCCGCATCCCGGACATCCCGGGGCTGGGCAGCTTCCCCGGCCCGGTATTCCACACAGCGCGCTGGCAGGCAGAGACCGACGTCGAGGGTCGCCGGGTAGGAGTGGTCGGCACAGGGGCTTCGGCCGTGCAGCTCGTGCCTGAGCTGGTCGACGCCGGCGCCCTCGTGACTATCTTCCAGCGCAGCGCTCCCTGGGTGCTGCCGAAGCACAATACTGCCTACACGCCCTCCCACCAGCAGCTCTTCGCCCACGACGACGGCGCCCGGCAGGCCCACCGCCAGACCATCTTCGCGGAGATGGATGACGGCTTCGACGCCCGGCTCACTGGGAGCGCACAGAACCTGGAATTGCAGCATCAGGCACGTGAGCACCTGGAGCACCAGGTCGCGGACGCGCAGCTACGGGCCAAGCTCATGCCGAACTACACGATCGGCTGCAAACGAGTCCTGCTCTCTGATCGCTGGTATCCGGCGTTGAACCGCGCGGAAGTGATGCTGGAGAACAGCGCGCTGGAATCGGTGCAGGGGAATCTGGCTCGAGCCGCTTCAGGCCGTCAGCACCAGCTCGACGCCCTGATCTTCGCAACGGGGTTCGAAGCGCACCGGCCGCCCATGGCTGATTCGGTACGCGGGCACGACGGCCAACGGCTCAGCGAGCATTGGCAGAATGGGATGACGTCTTATGCCTCCACTGCAGTCACCGGGTTCCCTAACTGCTTCCTGCTGGGCGGGCCGAATTCAGCACTGGGACATAACTCCGCGCTGAGCATCATGGAGGTCCAGATCGAGCATCTGCTGAGCGCCCTTGAACACCTTCCCGAGGGGCAGATCTGCGAGGTCCGCCGAAGCGCGGAAGAGGACTACACTCGCCAGCTCGACGCTCGGGCGGCCGAGACCGTGTGGATGTCGGGTCAATGCACGAGCTGGTACCGGGACAGCTCCAGCGGCCGGGTCACCCTGTTGTGGCCGGGCACCGCGTCCGAGTTCGCCCGGCGGTACTCACGCTTCGATCCGCAGAAGTTCTTTGTGAGGCAAGCGCCGAAGCAAACTCCGGCACTGACGGCTCCGGCACCCCAACACGGGTAACGGCGTCTCGCGAAGACTGAACTGCCACGATGGTCAAGTGGGAGAGAGTTCCTTGGATTGGTGTGGGCCCGGCGGGGCCTTCTATCGTGTTCTGCGAAGGCACCCGCGTGCTTACCCCGAGGCACCTCACCGCATCACTTACGCACAGTACGGAGACCGCATTATGACGACGCCGAATGACTGGATCACCCGCGCCGAGACCGACGCCGACGTCGCCGCGATCCGCGAGATCAACAATGCCGCATTCGACACCACCGAGGAGGCCGACCTCGTCGACGCGCTACGCGCCGATCCTGCGTGGATCGACGGCCTCTCGGTCGTGAGCGAAACGCCGGATGGGAAACTCGTTGGCCACGCTCTGCTGACTCGCTGCCACGTCGATGACACTCCAGCGCTAGCGCTGGCACCCTGCGCCGTCTTACCCGAGTACCAGAAGACCGGGGCAGGCTCGGCTGCGATCAGCGCTGCCCTCAGGGACGCTGAAGAGGCCGGCGAGCACTTCGTGATTGTCCTCGGGCACCCGACTTATTACCCCCGATTCGGATTCACCCGCGCCTCGGAATACGACATACGGCTGAGTATCGACGTCCCCGACGAGGCGTTGATGGCACTGCGCCTGGGCTCCGAACCGTTGCCCCTCGGGACCGTCCGCTACGCAGCACCATTCGGCATCTGATCACGCCGAAATCCCGCGCCCACTGCACGCGGTGCAGCCTCCGGCTCTACGGTTCGACCTGGGCCTACGCGCGTGAAGGAACACCGGGGCCGGGGAGCCGGTCCCCGGCCCCGGATGCTGTCCGTGGCAACCGGATCGTCGCAGTCAGGCCGCCTTCCGGGTTGGCGAGGATAGTTAATGCTCCTCCGTGCTGAACGGCGATGCTATTCACGATCGATAGTCCGAGGCCCGTCCCCGGGATGTGGTTCTGACGGCTGTTCTCGCCTCTGTTGAAGGGCTCCGCGAGGCGGACAGCTTCGCTCGGCTCGAGACGTCGTCCAGTGTTGGTGACTACGACGACGGCATCGTCGCCTTCGGTGTCCACAACTATCTGGGCGCGGCCCCCGCTGGGTGTGTAGCGCTGGGCGTTTGCTAGCAGGTTGTGGATCGCCTGGAGGACGAGGGTCTGATCTCCCGTGGTATTGACGTCCTCCTTGATGGAGATGCTCACGTCAATCTTCTGAGCCACGAAATCCTCAGCGAAGTCCTCGTAGGCGATCCGCATACTCGCCGAGAGATCGATCGGGAACCGACGATCTGCTGGGAGCTGCTTGGTCTGGGCAAGCAGTATGAGCGAGTCAAGGACGGTCTCCATCCGCGCAGTGCTTCGCTCAGCCCGTGCCAGGTCCTCCCCCGCGGCCTCATTGTTCACACGGGAGAGGGACTCAATGGAGGTCCGCAGAACTGCAAGTGGTGTGCGCAGCTCATGTGATGCATTGGCCGCGAATCGCTCCTGCTGAGCGAATGCCTCATCGAGTGCGCTCAGTGTGTTGTCGATGGTGTCAGCGAGCTCCTTGATTTCATCCGGAGGTCCCGTGAGATTCAGACGTTCGTCAAGAGTGCTGGCACTGATGCGGCGAGTGTGTGCGCTGACCTCGGCGACGCGCCGAAGAGAGACTTTCGCAGCCCAGTAGCTGATGAAAGACCCCAAAGCAGCCACTGCCAGTAGCGCTGTTCCGGTCAGCAGCATGATGTTGGTGACCGCGCCCGAGGCCAACTGGTAGGTGGCCTCTACTACCTCCGGAGAACTCGATGTCGCATCGGACGGGTCAACGCTGATACTCGATGAGGCCACCGAATTGAGCACACTCCACACTGCCAGGAGCACGAGGACCGAGACTGCTGCCAGTATCACCGCTGAGGTGAGGGCAATGCGTCTGGCGAGAGGCGAACGGGCGACAGTCATGGCGTGGTCTCCAACCGGTAGCCGAACCCAGGGTCGTGAACGACTAGATCGGCGTCGAGCTTCTGGCGAAGCGCGTGAATGGTGACTTTGACGACGCTGCGCGAAACTGCGTCAGGGGCATCCCAGCCAATATCCAGTAGCCGGTCAACACTGAGTGGCCGGCCATCGGCCCGCACGAGGGCCTCGAGAACACCGAACTCCTTGGGGGAGAGCCGTACACGCTCACCCTGAAATGTCACCGTGCGTCGCTCGAGATCTACGGCGAGATCACCAGCCTGGAGCTCGCGGTCTACGGGACTTCCCCTGCGACGACCAAGGGCGCGGACTCTGGCCAAGAGTTCTTCATGCGCGAATGGTTTCGTGAGGTAGTCGTCGGCTCCCATATCAAGGCCTGCAACGCGGTCGCGGACGGCGTGCAAAGCGGTAAGCATCAACACAGGAGTCGACTCTCCGTTGTCGCGCATTTCCCTGCAGACGCTGTCGCCGCTCATGCGGGGAAGGTCTCGGTCCAGGATCACCACGTCGAAGTCGTACTCCGCCATGCGGTCCAGCGCTTCGACACCATCAGAGGCAGTGATGACGAGGAGTCCATCCCGTGTCAGCGCGGAAGCGACAGCCGCCGAGAGGTCGGCGTCGTCTTCAACAAGCAGTATTCGCATGAGATGTCCTTTCAGGTGTCCCGGAGCGACCAGTATGCCCGGCTCGGGTTAGGCGGCG
>DXGD01000395.1 GCA_019114115.1 Candidatus Nesterenkonia stercoripullorum | reverse complement strand
GGTCCTCGCTGAAATAGGCGCCGGGGAAGAAGTTGTCGTAGGCCACCAGGGAGTTCACGAAGGCTTCGTCCTCCATGAGGATCTTCTGCCCGCGGTAGCTGAACATCGAGCCCAACGCCACGAAGATCAGCACCCCCACCAGCGAGATATGGAACACCAGGTTCCCGATCTCTTTGAGATACCCCTTCTCAGCGCCGACCGAGGCCGGAACCTTACGCCCGCGGGCGTCCTCTTCGGCCTGCCTGACGTCCACCCGGTAACGGCGCTTCTTCAGGACGTTCGCCGCATCGTCGAGGGCCGCCTCCGGCGTCGGGCCGCCGTGCTCGGGGTCTTCGAGCTCGAGCACGCCGTGCTCGGGAAGCCGCCCCAGCCGGCGCGGTGTGCGCGGAGGCGGCGACGTCATCTGCTGGAAGTGCTTGCGGGCTCGCGGAATGATGCAGCCGATCAAGGAGATGAACAGCAGCAGGTAGATCGCGGAGAACCACACGGAGGAGTAGACGTCGAAGAACTGCAGGGCATCCAGCACCGGCCCGATTCCGGGATTGTCCTCGATCCAGGTCTCCACCTGGAAGGCGTCTTGAACGCGCTGCGGGAAGATCGAGCCGGGCACAGCGGCGACGGCGAGCAGAAGCAGCAGCATCAGCGCCGTGCGCATGCTGGTCAGCTGCGTCCACGCCCAGCGCAGCATCCCGACGACCCCGAGTGAGGGAACGGTGACGGCCGTGCGAGAACCGCCGCCCTTGTTCTCCATGGCAGCGTTGAGGGCGTCCTCACGGGCGTTGTCCCGATGCGCTGAGGGGACAGTCTGGCGCGCAGGCTGGTCGGACGAGGTATTGTCCGGCGCGGCGTCGTCCTGGGAGGGGCCGTCCTGGGTGGAGTCTTCGTGGGTGGAGTCTTCGTGGGAAGGAGTCATCAGATCGGCATCCTCACCTCGTTGGCGAACCAGTCCTGGAGTGCATACACCCAGGTATTCCACACTCCCGAGAGCATCAGCAGGCCGACGGCGATGAGCACCCCGCCGCCTATGCGCATCACCGCGACGCGATGCGTGCGGAAGAACTTCATCGCCCGCATCCCGCGCGTCAGCCCCATGCTGATCAGGATGAACGGGATACCCAGCCCGAGGCAGTAGACGAACATCAGCAGTCCGCCGCGGGCGGGGTCGCCCCCGGCTGGGGTGGAGATCGCGAGCACGGCGGCCAGCGTGGGTCCGATGCACGGCGCCCATCCGATGCCGAACGTCGCGCCCAGCAGCGGGGCCCCGAGCAGTCCGTCGGGCGGCCGCCGCTCGATCTTGGCCTCCCGCTGGAAGAAGCTGAAGGCTCCCATGAACACGAGCCCCATCACGACGACGATGCCGCCCAGCGCCTGCGTGAGCCACCCGCCGTCGACGCGCAGCCACACCATCGCCTGGCTGAACAGCACGCCGATGAGCACGAAGACCACGGAGAACCCGAGCACGAACAAGGACGCGCCCAGCACCATCCGCGAGCGCCGGCGCTGCTGCAGATCCACACCGGAGAGGCCGGTCACATAGCCCAGGTATCCGGGCACCAGGGGAAGCACGCACGGTGAGAGGAAGGAGACGAGCCCGGCCAGCGCAGCGACCGGCAGCGAGATCAGCAGGGATCCGTCGAAGACGATCTCCGCGAATCGATTGTTTGAGGCAGCGCCCAGCACCGTCAGCGCACCATTCATGCGCTGTCGGACTCCTCGAGCGCTGTGTCGATCAGCGCGCGCAGCGTCCCGGGCTCAGCGATCCCGAGGATGCGCGCGGAGACCCGTCCTTCTCGGTCCAGGACCAGGGTGGTCGGCACAGCCGAGGGCGGGACGTAGTCAGTCATGGCGAGCATGACCTCGCCGCCGCGATCCTCCATCGAGGGGTAGCCGATGTCGAACGTCCGCTCGAAGGCCTGAGCTGTGGCCTCGGTGTCCCGGGTGTTCACGCCGTAGAACTGGACCTCATCCTCTGAGAACTCCTCATGCATCGCTTGGAGGTCAGGGGCTTCCACGCGGCAGGGAGCGCAGGCGGCGTACCAGAAGTTCACCACGGTGACCTCGTCGCGCCATTGCGAGGCGTCCACGGCGGTGCCGTCGAAGAGCTCCGATTCGAAGGCTACGGGCTCGCCGCGGTCACTCTCGTCGAACTCCTGGACAGAGCCGTCACCGGCCACATAGTTGGTGCCGTCGTTCGAGGCCCGCTGGGCGAGCTCATCGTTCTCCGAGCTGCACGCCGTCAGGGCCAGTGCACCGGCCAGCAGGCCAGCAGCGGCACGTGCCGCTCGACCGGCCCTGGCCGGCCTGGACACGTTCATGCGGTTGCGCAACAGAGGCTCAGACACCATGACTCACGTTTCGGAAGAAATCAGTTCAGGTGCGTATCAACGCACAGTTGACGACGACGTCGCATCGTCCGTCGTCAATTCTACAGCGTGTAGTAGATACACGAAGTGCCTGTGTCCTCGACGACGCTTTCGCGGGCCTGGAGCAGAGGCGCAGCCTCGGCCTAGTCCGCAGCTGTTACGCCCCCGGCAGCGCGACGGCGTCCCGCAGCAGCTCCACATTGGGTTCGTCGTAACGTACGGATTCGACCCCCGACGGCCCGATCTGCAGCGTCGTGATCGAGGTCAGAGAACATTCCCGGTCCCGAGGGTCGTGGTAGAGACGGCGGTTCTCCGCCCAAAGCCGGGTGACCCAGATCGGCAGCTGGTGGGAGACCACCACGACTTCGGCGCCGTCACCATGGTCTGCGACCGCACGATCCGACAGCGCTTTCACGCCCTGAAGGACCCTGGCGACCTGCTGCGCATAGGGCTCGCCCCAGGAAGGACGCAGCGGGTTGATCAGGAACGGCCACCAGCGAGGGTTCTTCAGCTGGTTCCGGATCCCGGTCAGCCCCTCGAAGCGGTTCTCTGCTTCTATGACGCGATCTTCTGTCACCACAGGCATCTTCAGCCGCTGCGCCAAAGGAGCGATCGTCTCCTGCGCGCGCTGCAGGGGCGAGGCCGCCAGCAGATGGATGGGGTGGCCCCGCTCGACGCGATCGGCGAAGTGATCTGCTATCCCCTCTGCCATGCGGTGCCCGAGATCGGAGAGGCCGAATCCTGGCAGCCGGCCGTAGAGCACCCGATTCGGGTTATGCACTTCGCCGTGGCGGACCAGGTGGACGGTGGAGTATCCGGCGGGCTGAGGGTTGCTGACAGAAGATGAAGCCATGACCATAAGTCTGGCAGAGAAATCTCTCCGGCGAGATGGTGACCGCGGACCAGCCCGCTCAGCCCACGCAAAAGGGGCCTCCTGCGCGCGACGGTGTGAGCTTGAGACGAACACAGGACGAGGAGCCAGGACCTGGACGCAGGTGCCCGCTAAGCTGGTTGATGAGGAAGAACTCAATGGCAGAGAGGTCGGATGGCGCACAGGGGCTGAACGGCCGGAGATCTGCCGAGGCCGTCACTGGAGTTCAAGTCAGCCACGGCGCAGACCGAGAGCAATGAAGGCGAGGAACAGCCGATGTCGCACACCCCACCGGAGAACCCCTACGGCGGGCGCGAACCCGAACGTCCGCGCTGGGGTCAGTCCAAGCCGGAGGGCGCGGACCGCCCCGAAGGGCAGCCGACGCCCGAAGAATCCCCCTACGGGCAGAATCCTTATGGCGGCTCTTCCCCCTATGGCCAGCCGGACTACGGCCAATCAGGCCACGGGCAGCCGAGTTACGGGCAGTCCGGTTACGGGCAGTCTCAGTATGGTCAGCCCGCGTATGGTCAGCCCGCACACAGCCAGCCGGACTACGGACGGCCCGATGATGCGCAGTCTGCCTACGGGCAGTCTCCTTACGGGCAGCCTTCATACGGCCAGCCGGCGTCCTCCGGGCAGGGCTCGCCCTACGCTGCTGCTCCCCCCGCGGGAGTCCAGCACCCCGGTTATGCCGGCGGCCCAGCTCCGCAGCCGCCGGGCGCTGCGCTGAAGCGCCCGCTCATGCTGGTGCTGGCCATGGTGTCGATGCTCGCTGGCGGTGTCACCGCAGTGATCCTGAGCATCTACACGTTCTCGTGGCTGACCAGCGTCAGCCCGGGGACGGTGGATGGCCAGTTCTGGACCGAGTTCGAGCAGGAGATCCGGCGTTCGTCTGAGCTTGAGGGCATGTCGCCCGAAGAGGCCTTCGAGACGGTGATGTTCACCCTGGGTTCCATGGTCGTCATCGGCGGGTTCGTCCTGCTGGCGCTCTACACGATGTTCGCCTTCGTGGGCACTCTCACCGGGGTGGGCCGCATTCTCGCGACGATCTTCCTGGCCGGCAGCGTGACCCTGATCCCCTTCGGAGTGGCCAATCTGATCCTGGTGGCGCTGAGCGCGGCCGCGATCGTCTTCCTGTGGCTTCCAGAAAGCAATGCGTACTTCCGGGAGAAGAAAGCACGCAAGCAGCGGTTCGGTCCAGGAGGCTATCCTCCGCAGTCCTATACGGGCCTGCCGGACCAGCAGCCGTACAGCTCAGCTCCATACGGACCAGGTCCGGGCTCAGGCCAGAGCGGCACGGGCTACTACGGTCCAGGCCCCGACGGCCCGTCAGGCCCCGCGCAGCGCTGAGAGCTCGGCGAGCATATTCGCCCGCGCCGCGGGTTCCCAGCGCCGCCGTCCGGTCTCCGTCGCATAAAGCGGCGTCCGAGCGAGCAGGCCGTCGAGCACCTGGGCCCTCCCGCGCCGGAAATCCGGCTCGGGAACATGGGCGAAGTCCTCCCGGACGTTCGCGGCATAGCGCTCATAGGTCCGTGGCTCGGCGCCCAGCACTGCCAGGTCGGCGTCGCTGAGGACTGATCCGGCGGCGTCGTCCGCCTCCACGACATGATCCGTTGTCAGCAGCACCAGACGGACGACGTCGTCCACTGCGCGGGCGGGCATATGGGGACCGAGCAGGTGGCTCGCCAGATCCGCTGAGTCCTGCTCATCGGTGCCTGCGGCGCCGCGGTAGACAGCGTCGTGGAACCATGCCGCCAGCCGCACCCGAGACGCCGCAGTGCCGTCAGGGTCCGCAGCGCCCCTGAGCTCACCTGCGCGTTCGAGCGTGCCGATCTCACGCAGCACCGCAGCCAGATGGACCAGCCCGTGATAATGGCGGTGCGGCTCCGCCCATCGCTCCAGGAGCTCATCGGCGACGCTTCCGGTGTCCGGCAGCAGTTTGTCCCACATCGTGCGCAGGCGGGGCCGCAGCTTCTCCGGGCGAGCCGAGGCGGGGATGCGCAGTCCGCTGGCGGCGAGGATCCGGGTGAGCGCGCCCGCCGAGACCGGTCGTGCTCCGGCCGAGAGCAGCTCCTGCCTGCGCTGCTGGGGGACGTCGTAGTGATCGCGGTCGAAGGCTCTCGCGGAGATGCCGGCACGATCGGCGAATGCGTGCAGCTCCGCGAGGGAGGCATCCGAGATGAGGTGGGAGAACATCGTGCCGTGGGCAGGCCACAGGGGCGGGTCGATGTAGATCGTCATCGCAGCCTCGCCTGCACCGGCACGCGGCGGCCTCGCAGTGCGTGCGCTCCTGTCACAGCGGAGCTCATGGCAGTCGGGCTCATGGTCAGGGCCGCTCGTCTCCGACGTGCAGCTCACCTGAGGCGAGCTG
>DXGD01000040.1 GCA_019114115.1 Candidatus Nesterenkonia stercoripullorum | reverse complement strand
TGGGGCCCACTACGGCTCCCCGGACAAGGACCCCGCCCTGCGGCTGCGCGTGATCGACGACGCCGGCCGATCCCGGATCCCCTTCACCACCGGCATTCTGCTGGGCATCGGCGAGACGCTTGCCGATCGGGCAGATTCCCTGTTCGCGCTGGCCGATGCGCAGGCCACGTGGGGGCACGTGCAGGAAGTGATCATCCAGAACTTCCGGGCCAAGCCTCGCACGGCGATGCAGAACGAGCCGGACCTTGCCACAGACCAGTACATCGCCGCGGTCGCCGTCGCTCGGCTGGTGATGGGTGAGCAGGCGCATATCCAGGCTCCGCCGAACCTCACCGACCCGGAAGAGCTCAATCTGCTGATCCGGGCAGGTATCGACGACTGGGGCGGGGTCAGCCCCCTCACGCCTGATCATGTCAATCCGGAGCGACCATGGCCACACCTGGACGACCTGGCGCGGCTCACGCAGGAGGCCGGCTACACCCTGCGCGAGCGTTTGACTGCCCATCCGCACTGGATCATGGATGAGCAGTACTGGATCGACCCTGCGCTGCATGGGCCTGTCCGTGCGCTGCGCGACGAACACGGCCTGGCCCTGGAGGGGGCTCGTCCCTCCCCTGCGAACCTGGGCCCGATCCGGCCGTCATCGTCGGAGGGGCTGAGCTCCGCGCCGCTTGCTCACACCGGTCACGCAGCGCTCGAATCTGCGGAGCACCGGCTGCTGCGTCGTGCCGAAACGCATCCTGACCGGCTCTCTGAGGCTGAATACGCCTCCCTCCTGCAGTTCGACGGCATCGCCTTGGATGAGCTGTGCCGGATCGCGGACGCCCTGCGCGGACAGCGGGTCGGCGATGTCATGACCTACGCGGTGAACCGGAACGTGAACTCCGCGCTCTACGACCCTGAGCAGACCCGCGGGGGCATTGGCGACGCCGGGCTGCGCGCCGTCGCCGAAGAAGCCCTCGCCTCCGGCGCCACCGAGATCTGCGTTCAAGGCCCGGTTGACGCTGATCTGCCCGGCGAGGCATATTTCTCGATCCTTGATGCTCTGCGCTCAGTGAGCCCCCAGCTCCACCTGCATGCCTACCGGCCCGCGGAAGTGCTCGACGCCGCCGAACGGCTGGCCGTGCCAGCAGCTGAAGTACACCGCAGGCTGCGCCAGCACGGAGCCGGGTCCGTGCCCGGGACTGCGGCACGCATCCTGAACGACTCCCTCCGCGCGACCCTCTCGGGCGGGACCGATATGCCCGCACAGCAGTGGATGGACACGATCCGCACCGCCCACCAGCAAGGGCTCCGCTCGACGGCGACCATCGTCTACGGGCACATCGAGTCTCCGGCGGATGTTGTCGCGCATATGCGGCAGCTGGCCGCACTCCAGGATGACACCGGCGGTTTCACGGAGCTCATCCCCATGCCATTGGTTCCACAGGACTCCCCGGTGCCGATCCCGGGCGTCACCCGACTGGCCTCCCGCCGATACAGCCGCGCGATGCACGCGGTGGCGCGCCTGATGATGGACGGACGGATCCCCCACATTCAGGCAGCCTGGACCAAACTCGGGCTGTACGGCGCCGAGGAGGTTCTCCGCGCAGGTGCGGACGACGTCGGGGGCATACTGCTCGACGGCCGGAATCATCCGGAGACCGACCCCGAGGCAGGGCGCAGCCTGACCCTTCACGATATCCGCGGACTGGCCGCTCGCCTGGGGCGGGAACCCGCACAGCGCAATACCCTCTACGTCAGGAGATCATGACCGGATGAGAATCACCATGCTGGCCGGCGGCGTCGGCGGAGCGAAATTCGCCAAAGGCGTGCGGGCACTGCTGCGGAGTCCGCAGTTCCAGCGCGACCACCCCGACTCGGCGCTCACCATTGTCACCAACGTCGGTGATGACATGTGGCTGAGCGGACTCAAAGTCTGCCCCGACCTGGATTCGATCATGTACGCCCTCGCCGATGTGAACGACACCACTCGCGGCTGGGGCCGCCAGGACGAAAGCGAGCGGGTCAGCGCCGAAATGGGAGCCTATGGCGTCGGCTGGCCCTGGTTCACCCTGGGCGACCTGGACCTGGGCACGCACATCGCCCGGACGGGCCTGCTGCGGGATGGCCTCACGCTCTCCGCGGTCACAGCGCAGCTGTGCTCTCGATGGGAGCTCGGGGCCCGGCTGCTGCCCAGCTCAGATGACGACGTGGAGACCTGGGTGGAGCTGGAGCCCGGATATGACGAGCCAGAAGCTGTCCACTTCGAGGAATGGTGGGTCCGCCTGCGGGCCAGAGTCCCGGCACGGAGGTTCATCCAGCGCGGCGTCGACAGTGCGCAGCCCGGCGCGGGTGTGGTCGAGGCCATCGCCGACGCGGATGTCGTCATCCTGGCCCCGTCGAACCCCGTAGTCTCCGTGGGCACGATCCTGGGGTATCCCGGTGCCGGAGGCAGAGCCGGTGTTCCTGGCATCCCCGGCGTCGCTGAGGCTGTGCGGGAGACGCCGGCGCCGGTCGTCGGCGTCTCCCCCATCATTGAGTCGAACCCGCTGCGCGGAATGGCTCGTCAGTGTCTCGAGGCCCTCGGGCAGGAGTGTTCCGCTGAAGCGGTGGGGTTGGCCTATGGCAGCCGCAGATCGGGTGGCCTGCTGGACGGGTGGCTGGTGGACGACGCCGACGCAGCGGCCCTGCCGTCGCTGAGGCAGACCGGGCTGAGCGCCCGCTCCGCACCGCTGTGGATGACCGACGCGGAGACCAGCAGACAGCTCGCCGCTGACACGCTGGACTTCGCAGCCCACTGTTGAGGCCAGGGGTCGCTGCAGCGCGGCACTGGCCGCAGTTACGGCTCACCTCCCAACTCGTCCCTTGCCCGACGGTACCCTTCAGCCAGCGCCTCGTCCGTGCCGAGGCGGAACATGTCCTCGCCTCCGGAGCGAACCAGGGAGCGCGCACCCGGCGTCGTC
>DXGD01000394.1 GCA_019114115.1 Candidatus Nesterenkonia stercoripullorum | reverse complement strand
TGCTGCGGGTGGTGGCGAAAGATCCGGAGGACCTCTACCGGGTCAGTGAGGTCATCAGGCTGTGCCCTGGAATCTCCCGCACCTCGACTGCGCTGTTCCTGCGCGAAGTGATCCCATACCGCGTCACAGGCCTGCTCCAGCAGGACTGACAGGGCGGTAGCAACGGAGCAGGAGGAACAGAGCGGTAGAAAGCGTCAGTGACGCGAAGCCGGGTGCCGGAGAGCGGGGTGCCGGAGAGCGACGAGGGCTGGCAGAGCCACCCTGCCCGGAGTGCAGCAGTGCCCGAAGTGGGACTCGAACCCACACACCGTGAGGTACCGCATTTTGAGTGCGGCGCGTCTACCGATTCCGCCATTCGGGCCCATGCGAGGGCTGAGGCGCAGAGGCAGCGCTCGCATGATGCTCAGATAGCTTACTGGATATACCCTTGTAGAGAGAATTCGAACCGGCGGTGTCGGTGTGGAGTCGCTGTGAGGGTTGGTGCTTGAGGGTCTGTGACCTCCAAGCCGGGCACTCTGTAGTGCGGTCGGTGCGCATCGGGGTCGTCTGCCCAGACTTTCAGGGCTCCCAAGCCCGGCGGCCGGATCAGCAGTGTGCCGCGCTGAGCGCGTGGTCTGGACGTGTGGCAAGGAGATTCGTGAACGAAGACAACCAGAGTACGACGACGGCGGAGGCCGATTCGTCGGCAGAGCCAGCAGCTCAGCCGACGCGGCGGGTCCTTGTCGCGGAGGACGAGACCCTGATCCGTCTCGATATCGTCGAGATCCTGACCGGCGCCGGCTATCAGGTGGTCGGTGAGGCGGACAACGGCGAACGCGCAGTTGAGCTGACTCGCGAGGTGCAGCCCGATCTTGTCGTCATGGATGTCAAGATGCCGGTGATGGACGGCATCACTGCGGCCAAGGAGATCGCCGAAGCGCGCATCGCGCCTGTGGTCATGCTCACCGCATTCTCCCAGCGCGATCTGGTCGAGAGCGCGCGGGAAGCCGGCGCCATGGCCTATGTGGTCAAGCCGTTCTCCGAGAACGACCTCATCCCGGCCATCGAGGTCGCCGCGGCCCGTTTCGACGAGATCCGCGCTCTCGAAGCGGAAGTCACCTCGCTGGCGGACAAATTCGAGACCCGCAAGCTCGTGGATCGAGCGAAGTCCCTGCTGACATCGAAGATGGGGCTCAGCGAGCCGGAGGCGTTCCGCTGGATCCAGAAGACCTCCATGGATCGCAGGCTCTCCATGCGGGAAGTGGCGGAGACGGTCGTCGACCAGATGGCGTGAGGCCGGCCAGGGGAGCCCGGTGGCGTGAGGGCGCATGGCGCGGAAGCAGCCAGTGCGACCCCGTCACTGCCCTGGGCACTGCCCTGCGCGCAGCCCTGCGCGCTGCTGTGGGGTCGTCACATCTCAGAGCTCGAAATAGAGGTGGTGGTGGCTGGCGCACCCGGGATTGAACGGAGCCTGGCACGCTGGGCACTGCGCCGCCTGGAGATACTCGGCGATGCTCAGCGTGGTGCGGCACTGGCCGCACCATAGCGCCCGCTCGGGGCGCTGGGGTCTCGGCCACACCTGGACCATGTGATCGGCGCGCTCTTCGTGGCACCGAATGCAGGGGTACCACTCCATGCAGCAGTAGAACTGAATGGCCACGACGTCGGCTTCCCCGTGGTAGTGGATGCAGCGGCCCTGACTGTCCAGCACCGGACCCAGAAGGTGGATTTCCTCGGATCTGCCCATGTCAGCTCTCCTCATCGGTCGTTGCAGCGTCCTTCCCGCCCGGCGTGGAGCGGAGGTCGACAGACCCGTCGCCGGGACCTGGCCGGATGCCGGCTGCTGGCGTCTGCATGGTGAGACGAACGCGCCGGGCTGCGCAGGTTCTGCTGCACCAGCATAGAATCGAGACATGGCATCCACTACAACTGAGAGCAGCAACCAGGCGAATGAGGCGCCGCACACGCCTCCCGCCGCCGTGACCGGGCCAAGCAGCGCTGAGAAGCCGCGCAGCTGGCAGGTCACCGACGGTTACACCCGTGCCCCGGCCCGAGGCATGCTTCGTGCCGTCGGCATGGGGGACGATGACTTCTCCAAGGCGCAGATCGGCATCGCCAGCTCGTGGAACGAGATCACGCCCTGCAACCTGTCGCTGGATCGTCTCGCACAGGGTTCGAAGGAAGGCGTCCACTCCGCCGGCGGCTACCCGCTGGAGTTCGGCACGATTTCCGTCTCCGACGGCATCTCCATGGGCCACGAGGGCATGCACTACTCACTGGTCTCCCGCGAAGTCATCACGGACTCCGTGGAGACGGTGATGCAGGCCGAGCGTCTTGACGGCTCAGTGCTGCTGGCCGGCTGCGACAAGTCGCTGCCGGGCATGCTCATGGCTGCCGCTCGGCTGAACCTCTCCTCTGTGTTCCTCTACGCCGGGTCGATCATGCCGGGCATCGCTCGCTTCGCCGACGGGACCGAGAAGGAGGTCACTCTCATCGACGCCTTCGAGGGAGTCGGCGCCTGTGCCCGGGGCACGATGAGCGAGGCGGACCTCGACGTCATCGAGCGGGCCATCTGCCCGGGCGAAGGCGCCTGCGGCGGCATGTACACCGCGAACACGATGGCGTGCATCGGGGAAGCCCTCGGAATGTCCCTGCCCGGTTCTGCAGCGCCGCCCTCGGCAGACCGCCGGCGTGACCACTTCGCGCATAAATCGGGTGAGGCCGTGGTGAATCTGCTGCGCTTGGGCATCACCTCGCGCGATATCCTCACCAAGGAGGCCTTCGAGAACGCGATCGCCGTGACCATGGCCTTCGGCGGCTCGACCAACGCCGTGCTGCACCTGCTCGCCATCGCTCGCGAGGCCGAGGTGGACCTCACCCTGGAGGACTTCAACCGCATCGGGGACAAAGTCCCGCACTTGGGGGACCTCAAGCCCTTCGGCCAGTACGTCATGGCCGACGTCGACCGTGTCGGCGGCGTTCCGGTGGTCATGCGGGCCCTGCTGGATGCTGGCCTGCTCCACGGCGACTGCCTCACGGTGACCGGCAAGACCGTCGCGGAGAACCTGGAGGCGATCAACCCGCCGGACATCGACGGCAGCATCATCCGTGCGATGGACAACCCCATGCATCACAATGGCGGAATCGCCGTGCTGCGCGGCTCGCTCGCTCCGGAGGGGGCCGTGGTGAAGTCCGCCGGGTTCGACGCTGAGGTCTTCGAAGGCACGGCACGCGTCTTCGAGCGTGAGCAGGCGGCGCTGGACGCACTGGCTGCCGGGAAGCTCCAGGCGGGCGACGTCATCGTCATCCGGTACGAGGGGCCCAAGGGCGGGCCGGGTATGCGCGAGATGCTCGCGATCACGGGCGCGATCAAGGGTGCTGGCCTGGGCAAGGACGTCCTGCTCATCACCGATGGCCGTTTCTCCGGCGGCACCACGGGCCTGTGCATCGGCCATATCGCACCCGAAGCCGTCGACGGCGGCCCTATCGCCTACATCGCCGACGGGGACACGATCCGGGTCAACATCGCCGACCGGTCCATCGACATGATCGTCGATGAGCAGGAGATCGTCCGCCGTCAGCAGGACTGGACTCCGCTTGCGCCATACCGGAGCACAGGCGTGCTCGGGAAGTACGCGAAGCTGGTCCGCTCAGCTGCTGAAGGCGCCTACTGCGGATGATCCCGGCGCCGTCCGCCGGGACGCGCGGAATCGCCGCAGGGCATGACGGATCGGTCCGCAGTTCCAGATTGTGAGACGCGTACCGGGGGTGTTGACACCCCCGGCACGGCCGGGAAAGCATGGTGATATGCGTCATCAGCTATCGGTAGTACCCGTACTAGCCGCCGGGGGACGCGTGAAGTGATTCACGCGTGTCGTGTCGGCCACAGGCCAGCTCCCTCGCGGAGCCGGCTGACGGCTGTACCGATAGCGAGACGCATAGCTCACCCCCGGCAGAGAGCCCCAGCAGGGACGACTCGCCGGGGTTTTCTTCGTGGGGCGTCAAGTGTGAGCCCAGCCCACTCCAGACCTCGAGAACACAGGAACCTACGATGAGCAACAAGACAGCGACAAGTCCAGCATCACTGGCCGCTGCTACCAGCCGTGGGCGCAGCGCGGCACCAGACCCCCGTATGTACGGGCTCGCACGCGTAGTGGAGCCTGAGGAGGTTTCGGGGTCAGAGTCGATCATCCGCAGCCTGGAAGAGCTCGGAGTGACAGACGTCTTCGGCATCCCCGGCGGCACGATCCTGCCCACCTATGATCCGCTGATGGACTCCAGCGCGGTCAACCACATCCTGGTGCGTCATGAGCAGGGTGGCGGCCATGCCGCTCAGGGGTATGCGATGGTCACCGGCAAGGTGGGCGTCTGCTTCGCCACATCGGGCCCCGGAGCGACGAACCTGGTGACTGCGCTCGCGGACGCACACATGGACTCGGTGCCGCTGGTGGCCATTACGGGACAGGTCAACGCTCAGGTCATCGGGACAGACGCGTTCCAGGAGGCCGATATCGTCGGCATCGCCGGCCCCATCACCAAGCATGCTTTCCTGGTGACCGATGCGGACTCCATCCCCCGGATCATGGCCGAGGCCTTCCATCTCGCGTCCTCCGGACGGCCCGGTCCGGTGCTGGTGGACATCACCAAATCGGCACAGACGGCTCGGACGACCTTCGCCTGGCCGCCGAAGATGGAGCTCACCGGCTACCGCCCCGTGACGCGGGGCCACGCCAAACAGGTGCGCGAGGCGGCGAAGCTCATCCAGGACGCCGAGCGACCGGTCTTCTACATCGGCGGCGGGATCATCAAGGCCGATGCCAGCGATGAGTTCCGCGAGCTGGCTGAATCAGTGGGCGCCCCGGTGGTCACCACCTTGATGGCCCGTGGTGCGTTCCCCGATTCCCACCGGCAGAATGTGGGCATGCCGGGAATGCACGGGACGGTGGCCGCGGTGGCGGCCCTGCAGCGTGCTGATCTGCTGATCACCTTGGGCGCCCGTTTCGACGATCGGGTGACCGGGCAGCTGGACACCTTCGCTCCGGAGGCCAAGGTCATCCACGCCGATATCGACCCGGCGGAGATCTCCAAGAACCGCCTGGCCGACGTCCCCGTCGTCGGCTCGCTCAAGGAGATCATCCCCGAGCTGACGATGGCGGTGAAGGACGCTGCCGACAAGGGCGGAGCACAGGATCTGGCCCCATGGTGGCGCCAGGTCGACCGGTTCCGGGACACCTATCCGCTGGGCTACACCACGCCCGAAGACGGCGCGACGGCGCCGCAGAAGGTGATCGAGAAGATCAGCGCGGCCTCCGGCCCCGAGGCGGTCTACGTGGCCGGCGTCGGGCAGCATCAGATGTGGGCCGCGCAGTTCGTGCAGTACGAACGCCCGCGGCAGTGGCTGAACTCCGGTGGTCTGGGCACGATGGGCTACGCCGTGCCGGCAGCCATGGGTGCCCAGGTGGGCGACCCGGACCGCGTGGTGTGGGCCATCGACGGCGACGGCTGCTTCCAGATGACCAATCAGGAGCTGGCCACCTGCGCGATCAACAACATCCCGATCAAGGTCGCCGTGATCAACAACTCCTCGCTCGGAATGGTCCGGCAGTGGCAGACGCTCTTCTACGAGTCGCGATACTCCAACACTGACCTGAACACAGCGCTGAACGCCTCCGGCGAGGAAGTCGTGCGCATCCCGGACTTCGTGAAACTGGCCGAGGCCTATGGCTGCGTGGGACTGCGGTGCGAGCGCGAAGAGGACATCGATGACGTCATCGCGCAGGCCATGGCGATCACCGACCGGCCCGTCGTGGTGGACTTCGTCGTCAGCCGCGATGCCATGGTGTGGCCCATGGTGCCCGCGGGAGTCTCCAACAGCGACATCCAAGTTGCCCGAAACCTGACGCCCGACTGGGACGAGGAGGACTAGGACCATGCCGAACGACGCTCAAGGTGCTCAGCGCAAGACGCTCTCGGTATTGGTGGAGGACGTCCCCGGCGTCCTGACCAAGGTCTCCGGCCTCTTCGCACGTCGTGCCTTCAACATCCATTCGCTCGCTGTGGGCCCTTCCGAGCTGGAAGGGCTCAGCCGGATCACCGTCGTCGTCGACGCCGATGCGATCCTGCTGGAGCAGATCACCAAACAGCTGAACAAGCTGATCAACGTCATCAAGATCATCGAGCTGGCTCCGGAGAACTCGGTCCAGCGCGAGCACCTGCTCATCAAGGTCAAGGCCGACTCGCCGACCCGATTGCAGGTCACCCAGGCAGTGGAACTCTTCCGCGCCAAGATCGTGGATGTCTCCGTGGACTCACTCACCGTCGAGGCCACCGGAGCCCCCGATAAGCTCAACGCCCTGCTGGACGTGCTGGAGCCCTATGGAGTGCGCGAGATCGTGCGCTCGGGGTCGCTGGCCATCTCGCGCGGATCCAAATCCATGACAGATCGGGCGCTTCGCTGAGCCGGGCGTGAACGATCTGACGTGCACATCATCCACCATCACCAATCGAGGAGAGACTCACCAGTGACTGACCTCTACTATGACGACGACGCCGACCTCGCAGTCCTCAGCGGCAAGAAGGTCGCCGTCATCGGCTACGGCTCCCAGGGCCACGCCCATGCGCTCTCGCTGCGCGACTCCGGCGTCGACGTGCGCGTCGGCCTCAAAGAGGGGTCGTCGTCACGGGCGAAGGCCGAGGAGCAGGGCCTGAGCGTGAAGACCGTGGCCGAAGCGGCCGCAGAATCCGACATCATCATGATCCTGGTCCCGGATCAGCACCAGGCCGAGGTGTACTCGGCTGATATCGCCGATCACCTCGAGGCCGGCAATGTGCTGCTGTTCTCCCACGGCTTCAACATCCGGTTCGGCTTCATCAAGCCCCCGGAGAACGTCGATGTCGCGATGGTCGCTCCGAAGGGACCGGGCCACGTCGTGCGCCGCGAGTACGAAGCCGGACGTGGCGTGCCGGCGCTCATCGCCGTGGAGCAGAACCCCAGCGGCAACGCCAAGGACATCGCCCTGGCCTATGCCAAGGGCATCGGCGGCGCCCGCGCCGGCGTGATCGAGACCACCTTCACCGAGGAGACCGAGACCGATCTCTTCGGCGAGCAGGCCGTGCTGTGCGGCGGCATGAGCCACCTCGTCCAGGCCGGCTTCGAGACCCTCACCGACGCGGGCTACCAGCCCGAGATCGCGTACTTCGAGGTCCTCCACGAGCTCAAGCTCATCGTCGACCTCATGAACGAGGGCGGCATCGCCAAGCAGCGCTGGTCGATCTCCGACACCGCGGAGTACGGCGACTACGTCTCCGGCCCGCGCGTGGTCACCGAGCAGACGAAGGCGGACATGAAGGAGATCCTCTCCGACATCCAGTCCGGCGCCTTCGCCAAGCGCTTCATCGACGACCAGGACAACGGCGCCGAGGAGTTCCAGAAGCTCCGCGCGACCGAGGCCGAGCACCCCATCGAGAAGGTCGGCAAGGACCTGCGCAAGATGTTCGCCTGGAGCGCCCAGTCGGTCGACGACGACTACACCGAGGGCAGCGCCGCGCGCTGATCCTCCCGGTCCCCGGACGGCGGCGGGAGCACCCACGAGGTGCTCTCGCCGCCGTTCTTCGTGCATCATGCTGTTCTGCACACATGCACGAGAATCGGCCGACGCGCCGAGCAGGGGGATCCGGGG
>DXGD01000393.1 GCA_019114115.1 Candidatus Nesterenkonia stercoripullorum | reverse complement strand
GTGAGCGCGGCGATAGCGCCCATGATCTGTTCAGTAGCCTCTCGGCGCACCGGAAGGGGGTGCTTGGGACCGAGCTTCTCGAATTGCAGAGGCTGACCCACGCGCATCGTGAACTTATGCGGGACGATCTTATTCGAACCCGCCGCTTGAAGTTTCTCCGTACCGATAAGACCCATTGGCACGACGGGTAGGCCAGTAGCGACGGCGAGCCAACCCACGCCGTTCTTCCCGCGGTAGAGACGGCCATCCCGGCTGCGGGTTCCTTCCGGGTAGATGCCGACGCCGTCACCGGCAGAAGCAATCCGACCCAGCTGGTGCAACGCCTCGACGGAAGCCGATTTCCGGTGGCGTTCAACGGGGACCGAGCCCACGGCTTCAAAGAATGTCTTCTTGAGTCGACCTCGCACACCGGATTCGGTGAAATACTCCGCTTTGGCGAAGAAACTCACGGGACGGGGAAAGAGAGCCTGGATGAGGACAGAGTCCAAGAAGGAAAGATGATTGGAAGCCACGATGAACCCGCCCTCTTTCGGTGTGTTCTCGAGCCCGACAACGCGGGGCCTGCAGGATAGGCGAACAGCGATAGCGAAAGCTTTACGAATGGCATCGTGGGTCACCACGCGCTTTTCTTCCACGTGCTCTGGGCCTGTGCTCACCGGTACTACTCTCCTGGTTCGGGGTCGGGCGAGCCCGCCGGAGGGTAGGAATCGCCGTCATTGCGCGCCGCTTAGTCTACCTTGTGACGGACCTCTCGCATGACTGGCTGAGCCTGCGACGCGCCACCTTTCTTCACACCGCTCACGAGGACCACGTTCGCACGTCCTCCGCTGGCCCGAGTGGAGCGGGGGCGGCAGCGCCCCGGGCTGGTCACTGCAGCAGCATAGGCGCCAAATAGGCGCCGGTATGCGAGCCCGTCTGCTCGGCGTTCCCGGCCAGAGTCTCAGGGGTCCCTTCAGCCACGATGTCACCGCCCCCGGTGCCGCCTTCGGGGCCCAGGTCGATGATCCAGTCGGCTGACTTGATCACATCGAGATTGTGCTCGATCGTGATCACCGAGTTGCCCTTGTCCACCAGGCCCTGGAGCACACCGAGCAGCTTGCGGATGTCCTCGAAGTGCAGGCCCGTGGTCGGTTCGTCCAGAACGTAGACACTGCGGCCGTTGGATCGCTTCTGCAGTTCGGACGCCAGCTTCACCCGCTGAGCCTCACCGCCGGAGAGAGTCGTCGCCGCCTGGCCCAGCCGCACATACCCCAGGCCGACGTCGACCAGCGTGTTGAGGTGCCGAGCAATGGGCGCGAAGGCCGCAAAGAACTCAGCGGCCTCCTCGATCGGCATATCGAGCACCTGGGCGATGTTCTTCCCCTTGTACAGCACCTCCAGCGTCTCCCGGTTGTACCGGGCGCCATGGCAGACTTCGCACGGAACGAAGACATCGGGCAGGAAGTTCATCTCGATCTTCAGGGTGCCGTCGCCCGAGCAGGACTCGCACCGCCCGCCCTTGATGTTGAAGGAGAACCGACCAGGCTGGTAGCCGCGTGCCTTCGATTCTGGAGCCTGCGCGAAGAGCTTACGGATGTGGTCGAAGACTCCGGTGTAGGTCGCCGGGTTCGAGCGAGGCGTCCGGCCGATCGGACTCTGATCCACGTGGATGATCTTGTCCAAGTTGTCCACGCCCTCGATGCGGCGATGCCGCCCCGGCACCTGGCGCGCCCGGTTCAGCCTATTGGCCAGGGACTTGTACAGGATCTCATTGATCAAGGTCGACTTGCCCGAGCCGGAGACGCCGGTCACCGCCAGGAACAGGCCCAGCGGTATATCCACCGACACGTCGTTGAGATTGTTCTCTTGGGCCTCGACGACACGCAGCTTCCGTCGCGGGTCCACCGCGCGGCGCTGATCCGGAACAGCGATGCGGCGCCGGCCAGCGAGGTAGTCGCCGGTGATGGAGAGCGTGTTGTCCCGCAGGCCCTCCACTGAACCCGTGTGAACGATCTGGCCTCCTCGCTCACCTGCGCCAGGTCCGATGTCCACGACCCAGTCCGCCTCGGCGATGGTCTCTTCGTCATGCTCCACGACGATGAGGGTGTTGCCGAGATCGCGCAGGCGGGTCAGCGTCTGGATGAGCCGGGCATTGTCCCGCTGGTGCAGGCCGATAGAGGGCTCGTCCAGCACATAGAGCACGCCGACGAGCCCTGAGCCGATCTGCGTCGCGAGCCGGATGCGCTGCGCCTCCCCTCCGGAGAGCGTCCCGGCGGCCCGCTCCAGGTTCAGATAGCCCAGGCCGACGTCGAGCAGGAAGTTCAGCCGGGCCAGGATCTCTTTGAGCACCTGGTCCGCGATCTTGGCATCACGCGCGGAGAGCTCAAGCCCGGAGAAGAACTCGGCGGTCTCGTGCAGCGGCAGCCGTGCGACATCGGCAATCGAACGGTCCTGCACCAGCACTGACAGTGACGCCGGATTCAGCCGCTTCCCCTGGCAGTCCGGGCACGGGATATGCCGCATGTACTGCTCGTAGTGGTCACGAGCGTGGTCTGACTCGGTCTCCTCGAATTTGCGCTGCAGATAGGAGAGCACGCCTTCAAAGCCTGTGGAGTACTTGCGCTCCCTGCCGAACCTGTTGCGGTACTGCACGACCACTTTGTGGTTCCGGCCGTGAAGCAGCGCTGTCTTCGCCTTCTTCGGCAGGTCCTTCCAGGCCGTGCGAACCGAGAAGCCCATCTCCTCCCCGAGCGCGCGCATGAGCCGCACCCAGTACTCGGCCGAGGCCTTGCCCCGGTTCCACGGTTCGATCGCGCCGTCCTCCAGGCTGCGCGTATCATCCGGGATGACGAGGTCGGCGTCGACCTCCAAGCGGGACCCGATGCCTGAACACGTCTGGCAGGCACCGAATGGGGAGTTGAAGGAGAATGAGCGCGGTTCGATCTCGTCGATCTCCAGCGGGTGCTCGTTCGGGCACGCCAGGTTCTCCGAGAAGGTACGGAACTTCGGACCGGAGAGACCCTCGGGCACGCGATCCGGGTTCGACGCGGACCCGTCCTCGTTGAGGTCGACGAGCTCGATAGTCAGCCGCCCGTCGGCGAGGTTCAGCGCCGTCTCAGTCGAATCGGTGAGACGCTGACGCATGCCCTCCCGGATCACCAGCCGGTCGACGACGACGTCGATATGGTGCTTGTACTGCTTCTCCAGCGTCGGTGGCTCACTGAGTTGGATCACCTCGCCGTCGACGACGGCGCGGGCGAAGCCCTGACCGGCCAGGTCCCGGAAGAGGTCCTTGAACTCGCCCTTTCGGCCGCGAACCACCGGGGCCAGCACCTGGAATCGCGCCTTCTCCGGCAGCTCGAGGACCTGGTCCACGATCTGCTGAGGGGTCTGCCGGTCGATCGTCTCGCCGCAGACGGGGCAGTGGGGCACGCCGATGCGCGCCCAGAGCAGGCGCAGGTAATCGTGGATCTCGGTGACAGTGCCCACGGTGGACCGCGGATTGCGGGAGGTCGATTTCTGGTCGATCGAGACCGCTGGCGAGAGCCCCTCGATGAAGTCCACATCAGGCTTGTCCACACGTCCCAGGAACATGCGGGCGTAGGCCGAGAGGGACTCGACGTACCTGCGCTGGCCCTCGGCGAAGATCGTGTCGAAGGCCAGAGAGGACTTCCCGGAGCCGGACAGGCCGGTGAACACCACAAAGGCATTGCGCGGCAGCTCCAGGTCCACCGAGCGCAGATTGTGCTCACGTGCCCCTTGGACCACGATTCGGTCAGCTTCCGCGCGGCCGACAGCGGCCTGCGGCGCGACGCCGTTTCCGTTCACGGCATGCTCCGGCGCCATCTCAGGCGCACTGGCTCTCGAGAAGTACTCATCGACCGATTCGACGACTGCGGAAGGTTGGGCTGAGGATGCAGACACGCGCACTAGTCTATGCCCCTCACGGCCATCGAACAAAGTTTCGATCCGCCACTGCACAGCGCTCCCGGGGGCGGGTACCCTAACGCGGCATGGCATCGTGTCCCGGGCAGACCATACACTGGCACCTATGGCCATCGACAGCTCCCTCATCCACGACCTGCCCGCGATCACTGTTCGGCGTACGTCAGTGTCCGCGATGAGCAATAACGTGTACCTTCTCACCTCCAAGAAGTCAGGAGCCCAGGTCCTCATCGATGCCGCCGACGACGCCGCCGCGATCCGCGAGCTGCTCGGCTCCGCAGGCGCTGACACACCATGCCCGCTGACGCTGCGCTCCGTGCTGACGACGCACCAGCACTGGGATCATATCCGCGCGCTGGCGCAGATCAGCGGTCCGGATATCGAGACCTGGGCGGGAGTGGAAGACGCCGGCCCGATCGAAGAGGAGACGGGCGTGCAGCTGACCGGGCGCCTGGCTCACGGCGATGTGGTGCGCTACGACGGCGTCGCACTGGACGTCATCCACCTGCGCGGGCACACCCCCGGCTCGCTCGCGTTCGTCTACCCCGTGGAGGACGGGCCGACGCATATCTTCACCGGCGATTCGCTCTTCCCCGGCGGAGTCGGCAAGACGCAGTCCGCGCAGGACTTCACCTCGCTGCTGGACGATGTGACCGAGCGTCTCTTCGAGGTCTACGACGATGACACCATCATCCACCCCGGCCATGGTGACCCGACGACGCTCGGCGCCGAGAGGCCGCAACTGGCTCAGTGGCGGGAACGCGGGTGGTGACTTCCACGACGTCGGCAACGCCGGAAACCCCCGGTCAGCTTCGCGCCCTGAGTACGCCGCAGGGCACGCCTCCCGGGCCGGAGGAGCTCTTCGAGGCGTTCGAGAGCTGGTCCCAGGCGCAGGGCCTGAGCCTGTACCCGGCGCAGCAGGACGCCGTCGTCGAGCTCGCCGACGAGCGCCATGTGGTGATGTCCACTCCGACGGGCTCAGGGAAGTCCCTGGTCGCCTTGGCGGCTCACTTCTTCGCGCTCTCCCGCGGCCAGCGCAGCGTCTACACGGCACCCATCAAGGCGCTGGTCTCGGAGAAGTTCTTCTCGCTGGTCAAAGTATTCGGCGCCGACAACGTCGGCATGGTCACCGGGGACAGCGCCGTCAATGCGGGCGCTCCTATCATCTGCTGCACCGCCGAGATCCTCGCCAATGAGGCGCTGCGCGAAGGCGAGGACGCCGACGTCGGGCCGGTCATCATGGACGAGTTCCATTACTACGCGGACCCGCAGCGCGGGTGGGCGTGGCAGGTGCCGCTGATCGAGATGCCGCAGGCACAGTTCTTGCTGATGTCGGCCACCCTCGGCGACACCACATCGCTGCTGCAGCGGCTGACCTCCCGCACCGGTCGTGATGCGGTGACGGTGACCTCGGCGGAACGGCCTGTCCCGCTGCACTTCGAATACTCGCTGGCCCCTCTGGTCCACAAGCTGGAGGAGCTGGTCAGCACCCATCAGGCACCGGTCTATATCGTCCATTTCTCCCAGCGGGAGGCGGCCGAGCGCGCCTCCGGGCTGTCCTCGCAGAACCTGCTCTCCACCCAGGAGCGCAAGACGATCGCCGAGCGGCTCGAGCGTTTCCGCTTCGCCAAAGGCTACGGTCGGCAGCTGAACCGGCTGCTGCGCGCCGGGATCGGCGTGCACCACGCCGGGATGCTGCCGAAGTACCGCCGTTTGGTGGAGCAGCTCGCCCAGGAAGGCCTGCTGAAAGCGATCTGCGGTACCGATACGCTCGGCGTCGGCATCAACGTGCCGATCCGCACTGTGCTGATCGCCGGCCTGAGCAAGTACGACGGCGTGCGCCGTCGGCAGCTGAGCGCGCGGGAGTTCCATCAGATCGCCGGTCGTGCCGGGCGTGCAGGATACGACACCTCCGGCACCGTCGTGGTGCAGGCTCCTGAGCACGTCATCGAGAACGAGCAGGCCTTGGAGAAGGCCCGCGGTCGGCACGGTGATGATGAGAAGAAGCTGGCCCAGGCGATGCGTTCGGCAGGGAAGAAGAAACCTCCCGAAGGCTTCGTCTCCTGGAGCGAGAAGACCTTCGATCGCCTCGTCGCGGCAGAGCCTGAGCCGCTGAGCCCGCGCATGCAGGTCAGCTACTCGATGGTGCTGCACCTGCTGCAGCGTCCCAGCAATCCGGTCCGCGCGATGCGCCGGCTCATCCTGGCCAGTGATGAGACCGCAGCGAAGAAGGCCCTGCTTCAGCGCCGTGCTGTGCAGATCCTTCGAGAGCTGCTCCAGGCGGGAGTGCTGGAACGTCTCGATGAGGCCGGCGACGGCGGACGCACTGTGGATCTCACCGTGGATCTGCAGGATGACTTCGCACTCAATCAGCCCCTGGCTCCGTTCGCCGTTGCGGCCCTGGGCCTGCTGGACAAGGAATCGGACGCCTACGCCCTCGACGTCGTCTCTGTCATGGAATCGATCCTGGAGACGCCGTTCCAGGTCACAGGTGCCCAGGTGCGCGCGCTGAAGTCCGAGCGGATCCAGCAGCTCAAGGAGGACGGCGTCGAGTATGTCGAGCGGATGCGCATCCTCGATGAGCTGACTCAACCGAAACCCCTGGCCGAGCTCCTCGAGCAGCAGTTCGAGGTCTACCGGACCGCGGCTCCATGGGTTGGGGACTATGAGATCCAGCCGAAGTCCGTGGTCCGCGACATGATCGAACGCGCATTCACCTTCGTGGATATGGTCAATCACTACGGCCTGGCTCGTTCAGAAGGCGTCCTGCTGCGCTATCTCTCGGACGCGTATAAGGCGCTGAACCAGACAGTGCCGCCGGAAGCGGTCACCGATGAGCTCGAGGACCTGCGCGAATGGCTCGGCGAGGTGGTCAAGCATACGGACAACTCACTGGTCGAGGAATGGGAGATGATCGCTTCCGGAGCGGATGCCCAGCAGCTGGAGAAGCTGCAGCACAGCACCGAAGATGAGGATCCAGGGGGGATCACCGCCAACGTGCGGTCTTTCCGGGTGATGGTGCGCACGGCGATGTTCCGCCGCGCTGAACTCTTCGCCCAGGAGAAGGAGTCCGCCTTGGCCGCTCTCGACCAGGAGCGCAGCGGCTGGAACGGTGAACGCTGGGCTGAGGCCATGGACCGGTACTTCGAGGAGTACGACGATCTGTTCACCGACGCTCAGGCCCGCGGTCCTGGTTTCCTGCGCATCCGGGAGCACGATCCGGACCGACCGGGGCAGTGGAGGGTCGTCCAGGTGCTCGATGATTCGGCCGGCAATCACGACTGGGGCATCCATGCCTGGGTCGATCTCTCGGCCTCTGATGAGCTGGAAGCGCCTGCCATCGTGATCGACCACGTCGGCGAGCTGCAGGACGTCCCGGACTAGGCGCAGGGCCTACCGGTGACTATTGAGAGGAAGACTATGATTCCTGGGACCAGCCGCACGCTGCTCGACGGAACGGTCATCATCGATCATGAGGCCCAGGTCCCGCTGGATCACTCCCGTCCCGGCGGGGAACGCATCCGGATCTACGCCCGCGAGTTCATCAGCGCCGAAGCGGCCGCGCGCGGGCCGGAGAAACTCGCGGCGATGCCGTGGCTGCTCTACTTCCAGGGCGGCCCGGGCGGCCGAGGTGCCCGGCCCGCCCGGCTCAACGGGTGGATGGAGGAAGCCTCCGCACGCTTCCGCATCCTGATGCTCGATCAGCGCGGCACAGGACTCTCGACTCCGCTGACCCAGCAGACCCTCACCCGCCGAGGAGACGCCGCGGACCAGGCACGGTACATGCGGCACTTCCGGGCGGACTCGATAGTGCGCGACGCCGAGATGCTGCGCATCCAGCTCGGCCTCGAGAGCTGGAGCGTGCTGGGCCAGAGCTTCGGCGGCTTCTGCACGCTGACCTATCTCTCCTTCTTCCCGGAATCGCTGGACCGCGCCATGATCACCGGCGGACTCGGGCCCCTGGATGGGCACCCCGACCAGGTCTACCAGGCCACCTACCAGAAGATGCGACGTCGCAATGACGAGTTCTTCGCGCGCTTCCCGGCCGACCACCAGCGCTGGGCACAGGTCGTGGAGCATGTCCGCTCCCATGCTGTCCGCCTCCCCGACGGCTCAGCGCTGACTGTGCCGCGTCTTCAGATGTTGGGGATGCTGCTGGGTGGAAACACCAGGATCGACACGCTGCACTATCTGCTTGAGGATGCTTTCGCTGAAGGCTCTGAGCACCTCTCGGAAGCATTCCTGCATGCTCTGGCGCACACGATCTCCTTCGCGGGGCACCCGCTCTACGCTGTGCTGCACGAGTCCATCTATGGTCAGCCCGCAGAGCGGATGGGCGGCAACGGTGCCACAGCGTGGGCGGCGTACCGCATGCTCGAGGAGCACCCGGATTTCTCCTCGGATGCACCAGTCCCCCACTTGCTGGGCGAGATGATCTTTCCAGAGCACATCGCGGTCGACCCCGTACTCGCTCCGCTGACTGATGCCTCCGAAGTGCTCGCCCGGACCGACGATTGGCCGCCTCTCTACGATCTGGACCGACTGGCCCGCAACACAGTGCCCGCCGCCGCTGCGGTCTACACTGACGATGTCTACGTGGCACGGGAGATCTCCCTGCGCACAGCCGACCGCGTCAGCGGGCTCACCGTGTGGGAAACCTCGGAGTTCCACCATGACGGGCTCAGCGACGACGGCGCCCGGATACTCCGCGAGCTGCTCTCACGCACCGACGCCGTCGCCGCGTGAGAGCAGCTCGACCCGTGACTGAAACATGGCGGATGGTTGAAGCCTGCCGGTTCCCGAGCGTCACCTGCTGAACGGGTCCCGTCTGGGCCGTTAGAGGGCAGGGCCGTCGCGCTCGACGACGGTCTGCGAAACTGGCGCTTCCCGTCCTTCGCGGCGTGCCTCGTTCAGCCGCGTCTCGTGTGCGGTGCGGATGATCTGCGAATAGCTGTCCTTGTGCTCGATCAGTTCGTCCTTGTACTTCTGCGCAACCTGGTCAGCAGCGGTGGTCCAGCGGTCCATGAGCTCAGCGGCGCGCTGACGGTCCTCATCCGAGGCGTCCTCAGGAAGCATCGAGTACCGGTGGGCGAAGCGTTCGGCGTTCTGCACTGCGCGCAGCGCCTTGCCCTTCGGGCTGAACAGCGAGGCCAGAACCGTCACCGTCAGGATGCCCATGATGACCATGAGCGAAATCTGGGTCGGGATCTCCTGGACTGGGACGTCGTCGCCAGAGTTGATGAAGAACAGGTTGTTCTCATGCAGCGCATGCAGGATGAGCTTCACGCCGATGAACCCGAGGATCGCGGCCAGGCCGTAAGAGAGATAGACCAGCCGGTCGAGCAGGCCATCGATGAGGAAGTACAGCTGGCGAAGGCCCATCAGCGAGAAGGCCGTCGCGGTGAAGACGATATAGGGTTCCTGCGTCAGGCCGAAGATGGCCGGGATCGAGTCGAAGGCGAAGAGCAGGTCCGTGGCGCCGATCGCGATCATGACCAGCAGCATCGGGGTGATCAGCCGTTTGCCGTTGATGCGGGTGAAGAGCTTATCGCCGTCGTACTCATCGGAGGCGGGGAGGAAGCGCTTGGCGAGGCGGACCATGATGTTGTCCGCTTCGTCCTTGTTCTCCTCGGAGCCGGTGAGCTGGCCTTTGAGCTGCTGGCCGGCGACCAGCAGCAGCGCGATGCCGAAGATGTAGAACACATCGGACCACAGCTCGATGATGGCCGCGCCCACCAGGATGAACGCCGTACGGGAGATCAGTGCGAAGGTGATTCCGAAGAGCAGGACTTTCTGCTGGAATTCCCGCGGGACCTGGAAGGAGGCCATGATGACCAGGAAGACGAAGAGGTTGTCCACGGACAGGGCCTTCTCCGTGATGTACCCGGCGTAGTACTCCACGGCGTGCTGGTGGTCGCCGACGGCGAAGAACAGCAGCCCGAAGAGCAGCGCGATGCCGACGTAGATGGCCGACCAGATGGCCGCCTCGCGGATCGTCGGCAGATGCGCCTTGCGCACGTGGAAGATGTAGTCGAAGAGCAGCAGCCCGATGATCACGGCGATCGTGACGAGCCAGAGAAGCGGGGTGATCTCCATCGGATGGAGTCCTTTCCGAGAGGGACGGTATGGTGAATCCGCCGTAAGTCTCTCCACCCGGACCGGCTTGGTCGAGGCCGCTGCACCCGGCGAGCAGACTGCGCTGCTCGCGTGCTGACGAGTACAGCGATCAGGGATACTCCCTTACGCTGCGATTATCATACACTAAGCCCTGGCTCCCGCGAGGGTCTCGCCGTCGGCTATTTGTGGCCGGCGTCCTGCAGCTGGCGCAGCTCCTTCTTGAGATCGCCGATCTCATCGCGCAGCCGTGCTGCGACTTCGAAGTTCAGCTCTTCGGCAGCGTTGTGCATCTGGCCGGTCATCTGCTCGATCAGGTCACCGAGGTCCTTGGCCGGTGTCGTGGATGCGGCCGGGGCCCCGGCGGACTCCTCGCCGCCGTGCTCCTGATCCTCGGACTCGAAGGAGGTGTATCCGCGATGGCCCTTGCCGTATTGGAAGCCGGTGGCCAGCCCTCCCATGCCCTGCAGCAGATCGGCCGTATCGGCATCTTCGCGGGCGAGCTGATCGGTGATGTCGGCGATCCGCTTCTGCAGGGGGCGAGGGTCCAGCCCGTGCTTCTCGTTGTAGGCGCGCTGGATCTGCCGGCGACGGTCTGTCTCGTCGATCGCCCGTCGCATCGAGTCGGTGATCCGGTCGGCGTACATATGCACCTGGCCCGAGACGTTACGGGCCGCACGGCCGATCGTCTGGATGAGCGAGGTCGAGGAGCGCAGGAAGCCCTCCTTGTCCGCATCGAGAATCGCCACCAGCGAGACCTCGGGCAGATCCAGCCCCTCGCGCAGCAGGTTGATGCCGACGACGACGTCGTGCGTGCCTTGCCGCAGCTGACGAAGGATCTCAATGCGCTTGAGAGTGTCCACATCAGAGTGCAGGTATTCGACTTTGATGCCGTGCTCGAGCAGGTACTCCGTGAGGTCCTCCGCCATGCGCTTGGTGAGCGTGGTGACGAGCACGCGCTCATCGCGACCAGTACGGTCGCGGATCTCGCCGAGGAGATCATCGATCTGGCCCTTGGTCGGCTTCACCACGACTTCAGGGTCGATCAGCCCTGTCGGCCGGATGATCTGCTCGACGACGCCGTCGGCCTGACCCAGTTCGTAGGAGCCTGGCGTCGCTGAGAGGTAGACCGTCTGGCCGATCCGCTCCAGGAACTCATCCCATTTCAGCGGACGGTTGTCCATCGCGGAAGGAAGCCTGAACCCGTGCTCGACCAGGGTCCGCTTCCGCGACATGTCGCCTTCGTACATCCCGCCGATCTGCGGGATCGTCACATGGGACTCGTCGACGATGAGAACGAAGTCGTCCGGGAAGTAGTCCAGCAGGCAGTGCGGGGCCGATCCGGCCTCCCGTCCGTCGATGTGCCGGGAGTAGTTCTCGATCCCGTTGCAGAAGCCCATCTGCTGCATCATCTCGAGATCGTAGGTGGTGCGCATCCGCAGCCGCTGGGCCTCCAGGAGCTTGTCCTGGCTCTCCAGCTCTTCAAGACGCTGCCTCAGCTCGTCCTCGATCCGCTCGATCGCCTGGGCCATCCGATCGTCGCCGGCGACATAGTGCGACGCCGGGAAGATGTACATCTCCTCTTCCTCACGCACGACAGTGCCCGTCAGCGGGTGGAGCGTGTGGATGGCCTCGATCTCGTCACCGAAGAACTCGATGCGGATGGCCAGTTCCTCGTACATCGGGATGATCTCGACGGTGTCCCCGCGGACCCGGAAGGTTCCGCGGTGGAAGTCGGTGTCATTGCGCGCGTACTGCATCTGCACGAACTGACGCAGCAGCTGATCCCGGTCGATCGTCTCGCCGCGCCGGATCGGAACCATCTGATTGATGTACTCCTCCGGCGTGCCCAGGCCGTAGATGCAGGAGACAGTGGCCACCACGACGACGTCCCGCCTGGTCAGCAACGCATTTGTGGCAGAGTGGCGGAGCCGTTCGACCTCCTCGTTGATCGAGGAGTCCTTCTCGATGAACGTATCCGTCTGCGGGACGTAGGCCTCAGGCTGGTAGTAGTCGTAATAGGAGACGAAGTACTCGACCGCGTTGTGCGGCAGCAGCTCACGGAACTCGTTGGCCAGCTGCGCGGCCAGCGTCTTGTTCTGGACCATGATGAGCGTCGGGCGCTGGATCCGCTCGACGAGCCAGGCTGCCGTCGCTGACTTGCCGGTGCCCGTGGCGCCCATGAGCACCACGTCCTTCTCGCCGCCTTCGATCCGCTGGGCCAGCTCCTCGATCGCCGTGGGCTGATCCCCTGAGGGCTGGTAGGGGCTGACCACCTCGAAAGGTGCCACGGTGCGGTTGATCTTCGGGGCTAGGCTCATGGGCTTAAGACTACCGCCCGGCCAGTTCCTCCTGCAGCTGCTCGTAGAGCTCCTGGACTTTCGCCACCAGCTCCTCCGGGACCCCGTCGTTGTGCAGCACGACATCGGCCACGGCGGCGCGCTCGGCGTCGTCGGCCTGGGCGTCGATCCGGGCCCGCGCCTCCTCCGGGCTCATCCCGCGCTCCTGAGTCATCCGCCGCAGCCGCTCCCGCTTGTCAGCCTGCACCACCACGACGACGTCGAACCGTCCCGCCTGACCGGTCTCCACCAGCAGCGGGATGTCCTCGACGACGATCGTCCCGGGATCCGCGGACTCCGCCTGCTCAGCGGCACGCCCACGGACCAGCGGGTGGACGATGGCGTTGAGGCGCTCCCGCGCGGAGGGATCCGCGAAGACGATCCGACCCAGGGCAGGGCGGTCCAGCGCGCCGTCGGAGTCGAGGACCTCGGGGCCGAACGCCGTCACGACCTCTTCCAGGCCCGCGCTACCCGGTTCGAGCACCTCACGGGCCAGCCGATCGGCGTCGATCACGAGCGCACCACGTGCGGCCAGCTCATGGGAGACCAGCGATTTCCCCGAAGCGATGCCGCCGGTCAGCCCTACTCTCAGCACAGAACCCGTTGCAGAAGCCATACCCGGAGTCTATCGCTCCGCGGTGCCCTCCTCAGCCTCCGCGGACGCGGTCCCCCTGGAGCTGACCACCGGCACCTCGCCGGTACGAGTGCGGTACTCCTGGACGATCTCCGGCTGGTCAGCGTGGCCGACCTCTGGAGCGTTCTCCGGCTGCGTGCCCTCAGCGTAGTCCGGGGCGACGACGGCTTCGTGCAGTGAGTCGTCGTACTCTTCCATTCGCCGTTCGTACTCCTCAGGCGGCAGCGTGCGCAGCCAGCGCCGGGTGCGGAAGTACCCGAGCTCCCCGGCGTCCTCACGCATGGCACGCAGCAGATTGAACATGATCAGATAGCCCAGCAGGAAGAAGGGCAGGCCGAGCACGATCGCCACAGATTCCAGCGCCTCCAGTCCCCCTTCTCCAGTGGCAGTCAGCAGGACAGCGGCGATGAGCCCGATGGCAATCGCCCAGAACGCCTTCTGCCGTTGCGGGGCGTCCTCCTCGAAGCCGTTGGCCATGTTGTCCAGCACCAGCGCACAGGAGTCCATGGAGGTGATGAAGAAGATCCCGACGATCAGGATCGCCAAGGCGGAAGTCACCGAGACTAGCGGGAAGTGGCCCAGGAACTCGAACATGGCGCCCGGGATGTCCTCCTCCCCAACGACGGTATCGATGAGGCCGCCCTCGCCGCGCAGCTCGATGTCGAAGACGCCTGTCCCCCAGACCCCGAACCAGATGATCGTGAACAACGTCGGAAGTCCGAGGACC
>DXGD01000392.1 GCA_019114115.1 Candidatus Nesterenkonia stercoripullorum | reverse complement strand
GGCCAGCCGCTGCAGCCCGGCCCCCGCCAGCACGACGGCGTCCAGGTCTCCTCGGGCAGCGTCGGGCGCCTGGGTGGAGATCTCGGCGGCATCCTCCCGCCCGCGGACCCGGGCCAGCCGGGTCCCCACGTTCCCGCGGATGTCGACGACGTCGAGATCCGGCCGAGCCGACAGGATCTGCGCCTTGCGGCGCGGCGACCCGGTGCCGACCCGCGCACCGTAGGGCAGCTGCTCAAGCGTCAGGTCCCCTGCCGAGCACAGCGCATCGCGCACTTCGGCGCGCTCCGGAACGCAGGCGATGGACAGGCCTGAGAGGTCCTTCGCAGGCAGATCCTTGAGGGAGTGCACCGCCACATCGCAACGCTGCTCGAAGAGGGCCTGCCGCAAGGCTGTGGCGAAGACTCCCGTCCCGCCGAGCTGGGAGAGCGGCCCGGTGACGACGTCGCCCTCCGTCCGGACCGTGACGATCTCATGGTCTCCGGCACCGCGTGAGGTCAGCGCCCGGGCCACCGTGACGCTCTGCGTCATGGCCAGCCGGCTGCCCCGGGTGCCCAGCCGGAATGACGGCCCCGCAGGGCGGTCCGAGCCGCCACCGGGCACCGAGCCCGGCCCCGGCTCCAATGGCGCAGAACTCATGCGCTCTCCGCCGAGGCCACCGGCCGCCCTTCTCCCGAGAAGCCGAGCTGGGCATCCTCAGCTGCGATAGTGGGTTTGGTGCTGCCGTCCAGCATCGTCTTGGAGCAGCAGTTGGGCCGGCAGACGTCGAACCACGGGCCCATCGAGGTCACCCCGGCGCGCTCCGGGCGGTCCTCGACCTGCTCGAGCCGCTCGGAGATCATATCGACCAGTCCGGTCACGAACTGCCGGTGGGTCCCGGGAGTCGGCGTGCGCACGAAGCTGAAGCCCAGCTCCTCCGCCGTCTCCTTGGCCTCGGTATCGAGGTCCCAGACCACCTCCATGTGGTCCGAGACGAAGCCCAGCGGAACGACGACGACGGCCTTGGTCTCGCCCGCCTCGGCGAGCTCTTCCATGGCGTCGCTGATATCCGGCTCCAGCCAGGGCACCGAGGGCGGGCCGGAGCGGGACTGATACACCAGCGACCAGTCCACTCCGGCAGCTTCGGGGACCATGGCCATGAGCACTTCGGCCACGGCCAGATGCTGGGCGGAGTACACATCGGCGCCGTTGAGCTCGCCGGGCTCGGCACCAGTCTGCTCCCGCAGCGACTCTGCGACGGGCCGCGGACCGGCCGCAGCAGCATCTGTCGTGGGGATCGAGTGGGTCGCGAAGAGGACGTGCACGCCGCTGGGGCCACCAGCGGCGTCGGTCATCTCCGTGAGGCCGTCACGCAGCCCATCGGCGAAGGAGTTCACGAATCCAGGGTGGTCGAAGTACTGCCGGATCTTGTCGACTTCGAGCTTCCCGTTCAGGCCGGTCTTCAGCAGCGCCAGCCCGAAGTCCTCGCGGTACTGCCGGCAGGAGGAGTAGCAGGAGTAGGCCGAGGTGGACACGGCGAGAACGCGGCGGTGGCCGTCGTCGTAGATCTGCTGCAGGGCGTCGGGGACGTAGGGGTCCCAGTTCCGGTTTCCCCAGTAGACCGGCAGGTCGAGGTCGCGTGCGGTGATCTCGTCTTGCAGCGCGGCGCGCAGTTCCCGGTTCTGCTGGTTGATCGGGCTCACCCCGCCATTGGCCCGGTAGTGGGTGGCGACCTCCTCGAGGCGCTCCTCGGGGATGCCGCGCCCGGAGGTCACATTGCGCAGGAAGGGGATGACGTCGTCCTGCCCCTCCGGGCCGCCGAAGGAGGCCAGCAGCACTGCATCGTAGCGTTTGGGGCTCATCACCCCGTCCTGGACCTGTGTGTCTGCACCGACGCCGGATGCGGGCCCGACGTCAGCTTTTCCTGTGTGAGTTGGCTCTGTCACTGCAGCACCTCGGTGATCTCAGCCGCTGTCGCCAGGCGGCGTCCGGTGTAGAAGGGGATCTCGTCGCGCACGTGGTACCGGGTCTCCGACTCGCGCAGACGGCGCATCATGTCGACGAGGTCGGTCAGCTCGGGCGCCTCCAGCGCCAGCAGCCACTCCCAGTCGTTGAGGGCGAAGGCCGAGGTGGTGTTGGCCAGCACCGAAGGGAACTCCTGGCCCAGCATCCCGTGCTCGCGCAGCATGGCACCGCGCTTCCTGGGGTCCAGCAGGTACCAGTCATAGGACCTGTTGAAGGGGTAGACCACGAGCCATTCCGCCGGGTCGACGCCGAGCGCGAAGGCCGGCACGTGATTGCGGGCGAACTCCGCAGTACGGTGCACTCCCATCGCGGAGAACGCGATCCGCGCCTGCGAGAAGAGCGCCGTGCGCCGGATCGCGCGCATCGTGGCCTGCAGGACCTCGGCGGCAGTGCCGGTGATCCATACCAGCACGTCCGCGTCCGCGCGCATCGCGGAGACATCGTAGACACCGCGCAGCACCACGTCCTGCGCGCTTGCCGCATCGATCGCCGCCTCGAACTCGGCGACGGCGTCGTCACCCTGCGGCGCTGAGCCCGTGCGGGCGAACACCGTGTACAGCGTGTAATAGTCTTTACCCGAGGAGTTGACCTCCTCGGCCGTTCTCACGGCATTGGTGCCGTAGCTCATCGGCTCCTCCACTCCCGTTCAGAGTTACTTGTTCAAGCCTAGCCCGCTCAGCGGCCGCAGTTTTCTACATGACGTAGAATCCCGCCATTCGGGTTACCCGACTGTGGCCGATATCTCAGCAGCCACAGCACGAGCCTCCCCTATCACCCGTACCAGCCCGGTGCCGGAGAACCAGGTGCCAATGAGCGAGACGGCCGGGTCACCGTCGACCCGACGCAATTCTTCCCGCACGCCAGCGACGCGCTCCGCATGGCCCGGAGCAGAGCGCGGCACGGCGCGGGTCCAGCGCACGACGTCGGCATCGACGATGCTCCCCGGCGGCAAGGCGAGATCGAGAAGGCGCTCGGCGTCGCGAGGTGCGGCGCGCAGCAGCTCCTCATCAGAGCTTGCGGCATCGATTCGGGCACCGGCTCCAGCTCCGGCCCCGCGTTCGCGACCGGCCCTGCGTTCGGGCCCAGCCCCGGCCGGATCGTCCACACGGCCGTAGGAGAGGCGCAGGACGTGGCGCCCGGCGGGCAGCGCCTCCTGGAGCCACGTCCACTTCGCCGAAGCGTGCGTCATGGCTTTGGCGAAGACCCCGGACTCGCGCAGGCACTGCGGGGACACCAGGATTCCGGTCCCTCGCGGCCGGGAATCGAGCGCCGGGTGGTCCACCACGAGCGTGACCAGAGCGACGCCGTTCGGGCTGGCGTCCGTGGTGGCCGCCAGTCCATGCGCCGCCGCACGGAGGTCCGGACGGGTCTGCAGGAGCTCGGCCGCCGCCGGGGCGTCCACAGCGAGAACGACGCGATCCGCCTCGATCTGCCCGAGATCATGGATCGGGCTGCTCACATGCACCCTTCCGCCATGGGACTCGAGATCCGAGACGACGGCAGAGACCAGTCCGTGCATTCCCCCGCGAAGCGAGGACACTGCCGCTCCGGCCGGCGCCTGGGCGCGCATCGCCGCGACCCCACGAGCCAGCGATCCATGCTCGACCATAGCGGCGAAGAGCCCCGGCGCAGCGGCCTCGACATCCAACGCCTCCGGGTCAGCGGAGTGGACTCCTGCCACGATCGGGGCGACGAGGCGATCCACCACAGCCTGACCCATGCGGTCCCGCACGAGCTCCGCCACGCTGACCCCCGCTGCGCCACCGGCGGAGGGCTCTGCCCACCGGCCCAGCGGCATGCACAGGTCTTCGGCGGCTCGGGCGGAAGCAGTGGGCCCCAGCGCGGCCCGGACATCGCCGGCGTGCGGGTCCCCGGGGATGCCGAGGATTCCCGTCGCGGGTATGGGAGCTGCCAGGTCCGGCAGCTGCAACCACGCCGGCGAAGGGGACGGCGCCACGATCGAGGCCTCGAGCCCCAGCTCGCGCAGCAGTGCGGGGACCGTGGCGGATCGATTGGCGAATGCTTCGGCGCCGGCGTCGAGGTCGATTCCGGCCAGCCGATGGGAGGCCAGAGCCCCTCCCACACGGTCACTTCCCTCGAAGACCTCGACGTCGAATCCTGCCCGGGCCAGATCACGCGCCGCCACGAGCCCGGAGATCCCGGCACCGACGACGGCAATCCGGCGCGCAGCCGCAGAGCTCTGCGGCCCGGCCTCCCCTGGCATCGTCATCAGGACCCGGAGTCCTCCCCCTGCGGGTACCCGATGCTGTGGATGAGCTCCACGACCCGGGTGAGAACCTCGGGGTCGGTGTCCGGGGGCACCCCGTGCCCGAGATTCAGCACATGACCCGCCGCGCCAGCGCCTGAGGCGATGACCCGTCGCACGTGAGCCTCCAGCGCGGGCCATTCGGCGCGCAGCAGCGCAGGGTCGATATTGCCCTGCAGCGGAGTCCCCGCGCCCACCCGCGACGTCGCCGTCGCCAGCGGGATCCGGTAGTCCACACCGACGACGTCGGCCCCGGCGCTGCCCAGCAGGTCCAGGATCTCCCCGGTGCCGGTGCCGAAGTGCACTTTCGGAACGGGCAGGTCAGCCAGGTGGCTCAGCGCACGAGCGGAATGACGGTGCACATGGTCTGCGTAGTCCTCGCGGCCCAAGGACCCCGCCCAGGAGTCGAAGAGCTGAGCGGCGGACGCTCCGGCGAGAACCTGGGCGCGCATGAAGCGCCCGGAGATGTCCGCAGCCCATTCGGCGAGCGCTTCCCACGTCTCCGGGTCGGAATGCATCATCGCGCGGGGTCCCAGGTGGTCCCTGGAAGGCCGGCCCTCGACCATATACGCCGCGAGCGTGAACGGCGCGCCGGCGAAGCCGATCAGCGGTGTCGTCCCGAGCTCGGCCACAGTGCGCTGCACGGCCTCGACCACGGGGGCGAAGGCGTCGTCGTCGAGCTCGGGGAGGTTCTTCACATCGGCGGCAGAGCTCACCGGGGAGGAGAACACCGGACCCACGCCGGGAGCGATCTCCACCTCGATGCCGGCCAGCCGAAGCGGGATGACGATATCGGAGAAGAAGATGGCGGCGTCGACGTCGTGCCGGCGCACAGGCTGCAACGTGATCTCAGAGGCCATGTCCGGCGTGAGGCAGCTCTCCAGCATTGTGGTGCCCTCGCGCAGACTGCGGTACTCCGGGAGCGAGCGGCCGGCCTGGCGCATGAACCACACCGGGCGTCGGCCGGGAAGCCGGTGGGAACCATCGGCTGCACGTCCCCCGCGGTACTGGTTGAGCAGCGCCGAGTCGGCAGTCAGGCCCTTGCGCAGCGGATGGCCCTCCGGAAGGACGCTGGTGCCGCGGTCAGCAGCGGAGTCGGCGGTGTCCTGCGCAGCGGTGTCCTGCGCAGCGGTGTCCTGCGCAGGGGGCGAGAGGGGTGCGGTGCTCTCAGCGGGGGTGCTGTCAGCGGCCGTGCTTCCAGTGGACGTGCTTCCAGCTGTCGAGGTCTCTGATGACATACCTCCATCATGTCACGCACGCGGCGCCCACGTGGCGCGTGCGTGCGTGCTCACGCTGCGCGCGCAACCGGCCAGGCGGGGCTCTCTGCCAAGGTGGGGAACACCATGCCCGCAACACGTTTCCACGGTTCCTCGACAAGCTGTAGAATTGTGCACGTTGTGTCTCTGTTCTCACTCGTAGCCACGCACGCAGATCTCGATCTCGAGACTGTCGCCACTCTTAGCGCAGGAGCAGCCGATATCGCTGCTACTGTGAGTCTGCCTGCCATCCCGCTGGCCACCTGCAATCGACTGGAGATCTACGCCGAAGTCCCCTCGAGCGATCGCTCATTGGAGGACTGCCGGGCAGAGCTGCTCGATGTCGTCGCCGCTTCCTCGGGCCTTGACCGGAGCCTGGTGGAGGGATCGTTCCGCGTGCTGCAGGAGGAAGACGCCGTCCGCCATCTCTTCGAGGTCGGCGCGGGCCTGGACTCCGCCGTCATCGGCGAGCGCGAGATCGCCGGCCAGGTGCGCCGCTCACTGGCCCAGGCCCGGCACGAAGGCAGCACGTCAGGGAACCTCACCAAGCTCTTCGAGACCGCCACGCGTGCCGCCAAGGACGTCGGCAAGCGCACGGCACTGGGATCCAGAGGGCGATCCATCGTCTCGGTCGCCCTGGACATCGCCGGTGACACCCGCGGCGATGGCGAGCAGTTCTACCGGGGCGCCTCCGCTGTGCTCATCGGCACGGGCTCCTATGCGGGCACCTCGCTGAACCAGCTGGTGGAACGCGGAGTGAAAGACATCGGGGTCTTCTCCGGTTCCGGCCGCGCCGAAGAGTTCGTCGCCGGGCGTGGAGCGCACGCCCGTGCCCTGCGCATGGAGGAGCTGAGCGCCGCGATCTCCTCGGCGGATGTGCTCATCGGCTGCTCAGGGGGAAACCGGCGCATCACCGCCCGCGAGATCCGCACGCTGGCCGGGCTTCCCGCGCAGAGCGGGACCAGCGCCGCTGCCGAGGGCGCAGCCCCACGGAAGCTCACCGTGATCGATCTCGCCCTGTCCCACGATTTCGACCCCGATATCGCCGAGATCCCGGGCGTCGACCTGATCACCCTGGAATCGGTGCGGATCGCCGCGCCGACTGAGGCTGACGAGTCGGTCGAGGAGGCGCGCGCCGTCGTCAGCGACGCCGTCGAGGGGTATCTCGCCCACCGTCGAGAGCGCACCGCCGACGACGCGATCGTGGCTCTGCGCCGGCACACCCAGGAGGTGCTGGACGCCGAGATGGCGAAGGTCCGCAAGCACCACGGCTGCACCGCTGCCACTGAAGAGGTGGAGTTCGCCGTGCGGAAGATCGTCCAGCGCCTCCTGCACACACCGACTGTGCGCGCTCGGGAACTGGCGGCTGAGGGCCGCACGGATGACTACGTCTCCTCGCTGGAGAACCTCTACGGCATATCCGTCGACGCACGCTCCTCGCAGCGTGAGGGGCCGGTGCGGCGCCGTCGTCCCGAAGAGTTCTCGGCAGCGGAGCTCGCCCATATGGCCGCGTATCTGCGGCAAGTGCCCGCTGGCGGGTTCTGCAAGCACCACCAGCCCGGCGACTTCGCCGTCGACCGTCTCCCGGCGGCGATCGTGGCCCTGGCCGGCCCGGAGGCGGAGGAGCCGCGTGGCTCGGCCAGTGCAGGGTGGGCTTCCAAGGCATCCTGATCGCTGGCTGTTTCGTCAAGCGTTCTGACGCAGTACGTCATATCCGCGGACTTGGCTTTTTTCTTCCTTCGCTTCGCCGTAGGCTCGGTATTTCACCGCGGGACAATGCCTGATCAGCATCCGATCAGCGTCTGACCAGGGCCTGGCTTGCGGCGAACCCGTGATGACCCGGCTGTCGCAGTACCTGACGCGAGGGAGACGCCTCACCCGATGATCGAATTCAGCCACGTCAACAAGACCTATCCGGACGGGACCGTCGCCGTCGAGGATTTCAGCCTGCGCATCGACTCGCATACGACGACCGTGCTGCTGGGCTCCTCCGGCTGCGGGAAGACCACTCTGCTGCGCATGGTCAACCGGATGGTGGATCCCAGCTCAGGCACCGTCGCCATTGACGACGAGGACGTCTCCGGGGTCGCCCCCGTCGCGCTGCGCAGGCGGATCGGCTATGTCATGCAGAACTCGGGGCTGCTCCCCCACCGTCGGGTCATCGACAATATCGCGACCGTGCCTCGGCTCAACGGCGTCGCGAAGGACGAAGCCCAAGATCGTGCGCGGGAGCTGATGGGCACGGTGGGGCTCGACCCCTCGCTGGCGAAACGCTATCCCCAGCAGCTCTCGGGCGGGCAGCAGCAGCGTGTGGGCGTGGCCCGCGGCCTGGCCTCCGACCCGTACATCCTGCTGATGGACGAGCCCTTCGGCGCAGTGGACCCGCTGGTCCGGCTCGAGCTCCAGCATGAACTGACGCGCATCCAGACCGAGCTGCAGAAGACGATCATCTTCGTCACGCACGATATCGACGAGGCACTGGCTATCGGCGATCAGATCGTGGTGCTGCGTGAGGGAGGCACCGCCGCGCAGATCGGCACCCCGCGCGAGATCGTCGAATCACCCGCTGATGACTTCGTCGCCCAGTTCCTCGGCCTGGAGTCCGGAGGGCGCTCGTTGCGCTCCAGCAAGCGGCAGGGGGGCGGCTGGCTGATCAGCGACGAGAGGGGCCGTCCCCTTGGCGTCCTGCCCTCCCCCGAGGAGAAGGCCGGCAGCTGAGGTGGACTGGATACTCGATAACTCCAGCCGCATCCTGGACCTGAGCCTGGCGCATCTGCTGCTCAGCGCGCCGGCGATCCTCGCGGCCTTCGTCATCTCCATCCCGGTGGCGTGGACGGCCAACCGGATCCGCCCGCTGCGCGAAGTCATCGTGAGCGGCTCGGGGCTGCTCTACGCCATCCCGTCGCTGCCGCTGTTCATCGTCATGCCGATCCTGCTGGGAACCGGCATCCGGGACGCGGTCAACGTCGTCGTCGCGCTCACGCTGTTCGGGCTGGCCCTGATGGTCAGATCTGCTGCTGAGGCCCTGGGATCGGTGGACGATTCCACGAAGCTCTCCGCGACGGCGGTCGGCTATTCAGGATGGGGCCGCTTCTTCGGCGTTGAGCTCCCGCTGGCCGGGCCCACCCTGCTGGCCGGGCTCAGAGTCGTCTCGGTGAGCACGATCAGCCTCGTCTCCGTGAGCGCTGTGCTGGGCGTGCAGAGCCTCGGCTCGCTGTTCACCGACGGCTTCGAGCGCAATATCGTCCCCTCGATCCTCGCCGGGATCATCATGACCGCGGTGCTGGCGCTGATCCTCGACCTCATCCTGATCGCCCTGGGCAAGCTCACCATGCCCTGGGCCTCCTCGGCGGGAGGACGCGCATGAGCTTCCTCCTCGACGCCGTCCAGTGGCTTTTCACCGCCGAGACCTGGCAAGGACCCTCGGGGCTTGGCGTGCGAACGCTCGAGCACCTCTGGTACACCTTCCTCGCGGTGGTCATCTCTGCTGCCATCGCGCTTCCGATCGGGCTCTACATCGGTCACACGGGCTGCGGGCGCAGTGTCGCCGTGATCAGCACCGGGGTTGTGCGCGCGCTTCCGACCTTGGGCGTCATCACACTGGCAGCCCTTTTCACCGGGATCGGCCTCACCGCACCCATGGTCGCCTTCATCGTGCTGGCAGTCCCCTCGATGATCGCCGGAGCCTATTCCGGGGTGGAGTCGGTGAACGCGTCAACGGTCGACGCAGCCAGGGCCCAGGGCATGAACTCCTGGCAGGTGCTGACCCGCGTGGAGATCCCGCTGAGCCTGCCGGTGATCATCGGAGGGATCCGGCTGGCGGTGCTCCAGGTCGTCGCCACAGCCACGCTCGCAGCCTATGTGGGCTCCGGAGGGCTGGGACGGCCTCTCTTCCTGGGACTGCGCAATTACGACTACGGCACGATGCTCGGTGCCTCGATCGTCGTGATCCTCCTGGCCATCGTGCTGGACCAGCTCTTCGGCCTCAGTCAACGGCTCATCCGGAGGCTTCCCGGAATGTCCTGACTCTCCCCTGCCCGCCAGAATCCGCATTCGCTCGCTCACGCGCCTCGTTGAAGGGAACTCCATCCATGAGAAAAGCTCCTCTTACCCCCGCTGCTGAAGCCACCGCAGAGTCCGACGACGCCGCAGCGGCTCATGCCCCTGCAGAAGATCGCGTACGAGGGGCCGCTTCTGCGCGGGTGTTCTCACGCGCCGGTATCGGGGCACTCTCCGCCGCAGCTCTGCTGGTGCTCAGCGCCTGCGGCGGCTCGGGCGGGGATCCGCTGCAGGACGAGGATGACTCGGACGAGAGCAGCGCCGATGACGGGGCGATCGTCGTCGGATCCCAGCAGTACTACTCCAACACCATCATCGCAGAACTCTACGCGCAGGTCCTGGAAGCCGAAGGCTACGAGGTCGACCGGCAGTTCGAGATCGGGCAGCGTGAAGTGTATATGCCCGAGCTGGAGTCCGGTGCCATCGACGTGTTCCCCGACTACACCGGCAATCTCCTGCAGTACCTCGACGACAGCTCAGATGCCTCCGAGCGCGAGGAGGTCGAGTCCGCCCTGAGCGATGCCCTGCCGGATGGCCTGGAGCTGCTGGACTCCGCAGAAGCCACTGACCAGGACAGCTATGTGGTCACTCGCGAATTCGCCGACGAGAACGGGCTGAGCACTGTGGGAGACCTCGCCGACGTGGATGAGGATCTCTCAATCGCCGCCAACGCCGAGTTCGAGACCAGGCCCTACGGCCCCGACGGTCTGGAAGAGGTCTACGACGTCGAAGTGTCCTTGACCCCGGTGGAGGATTCCGGCGGAGCTCTCACCGTGAACGCACTGCTCGACGGCGATGTGCAGATCGCCGACATCTACAGCGCGGACCCCTCTATCGAGGCCAATGACCTCGTCGTTCTCGAAGACACCGAGAACCTGGTGCTGCCGCAGAACGTCGTTCCCATGGTGACCGATTCGGTGGACGAGGACGCGCGGACGGCCATCGAGGAGCTCCAGGCCGAGCTCTCCCAGGATGCGCTGATCGATCTGAACACCCGCAGCGTGGAGGACCAGGCGCAGCCAGGCGATATCGCGAGCGAATGGCTCGACGAGAACGATCTGGCTCAGGGCGAGTAGAGCTGCACTTTCTGCTCACCGTCGGTGCCGAGGGCTCCCGGCCCGAGGACTCACGCCCGGCGGCGACTCACCGGTCCCCGGGCGTGTCCACCCGAGCAGCGTCGCCCAGCCTGCGCCGCATGACATCCACAGCGTGCGGTGATGAGTCGATGCAGACGAAGCGGCGGCCGAGCTCATCGGCGGCCACGCCGAGCGTGCCTGACCCGGCGAAGAAGTCCAGCACCCAGTCACCTGGGCGGGAGGAGGCCTGGACCATGCGCCTGAGCAGCCCTTTCGGCTTCTGCGACGGGTACCCGGTCTTCTCCAGCCCAGTGGGCGAGACGATCGTATGCCACCACACGTCTGTGGGCAGCTTGCCTCGACGCGCTTTCTCCTCAGTGACCAGACCCGGGGCCATATAGGGCTCTCGGTCCACAGACTCGGCGTCGAAGTAGTAGTTCTGGGGGTCCTTCACGTAGACCAGGATCGTCTGGTGCTTCGTGGGCCAGCGCTTCTTGGTCCGTCCTCCGTAGTCGTAGGCCCAGATGATCTCATTGAGGAAGTGCTCGCGGCCGAAGACGGCGTCGAGCATCACCTTGGCGTAGTGGACTTCGCGGTAGTCCAGGTGCAGGTACAGGGTGCCGGTGGCGGAGAGCAGCCTCCAGGCTTCGGCCAGCCGGGGCTCCAGGAAGTCCCAGTAGTCGGTGAAGGTATCGTCGTAGGCGTGCAGCAGGGTGCGCACTGTGTCATAGCTGCGCCCGCCGAACCCGATGCGGCTGCCCTCCCCTGCGGGGCGCCGCACACTGGTGCTGCTGATCTGCTGCTGGACCCTGCCGGTGTTGAACGGAGGGTCCAGGTAGATCATCGCGAACGACTCATCAGCGAACCCGGCGAGAACCTCCAGATTCTCACCCTGGCAGATCAGATTGGGAGATTCACCGTCGAAGGCAGGGGGCCCGGCCGTCTCCATCACTGAAGATGACGAGGTCAGGAGTCGGAGGAGCCATGGCTGGACGAACCCGCCTGGCCACCTCCAGTCCGCCTACGGGACCTACTACGACGGCGCTGCCCGGAGCGATTCTGCCCTGTGCGATTCTGCCCAGTGCGATTCTGCCCGTTCCCGGCGGAATCCTGCCCCTGCCGGTCGTCGCCGCCGTCCTTCTGCGCGGAGCCTGAGGAGTCTGCTGACTCTGAGCTGGCCTGCGCTGAGTCCTGTGCTGAGTCCTGTGCGGAGCCCGAGCCGCCTGAACGGCTCCGGTTCCTGCGGCGATCACGGCCGCCACGGTGTTCACGACCCCCGCGGCCTTCTCGGCTGCCGCCGTCCCGGCGACCACGTCCGGACCGGGAACGATCGCCCGAGGACTTCTCAGCAGGTCCGCCGAGATCCTCGATCTGCTCCTCATCCAGGCCGGCACGGGAGCGCTTATGCCGCGGCAGGCGGCCCTTCGTGCCCTTGGGGATGTCCAGATCCTCGAACAGATTCGGCGAGGACGAGTACGTTTCGACGGGCTCCGGGATGCCCAGGCCGAGGATCTTGTTGATCAACTTCCAGCGGTGGACGTCTTCCCAGTCGACGAAGGTGACCGCAGTGCCCTTCTGGCCCGCGCGACCGGTCCGGCCGATGCGGTGAAGATAGGTCTTCTCATCGTCGGGTGCGGTCAGGTTGATGACATGGGTGACGTCTTCG
>DXGD01000391.1 GCA_019114115.1 Candidatus Nesterenkonia stercoripullorum | reverse complement strand
TCGATTGGTGGCTGTCGCTTCCGTCGGTCGTCATGCTGCTGCTCCTTGCACGGCTACTTCTTGCACGGCTACTTCTTGCATAGTCTTTTCTTGCGAAGCCTCTGCACGGACGGTCGTTCTGTGCACCGTGGTTCCCCATTCCGGTATCGCCGGTCGACCCGATGCGGGTGCACGTGTCCTCAGCGTACCCGCCGGTGCCGAAGGTGCCGGGAATCTGAGGGTACTACTGCGGTATGACTCTCAGTCTGATGTTGGTATGACTCGGAAAATTGCGGTGAGCCTTCCCGATGAGCAAGTGGACTCGATTCGCCGTGCCGTCGGGCAAGGAAGGGCCGCGTCGGTCTCAGGCTTCATCAGCGCAGCAGTTGCCAGGGCCGAACGTGAAGACAGTCTTCTGTCGCTGCTGGACGATCTGGATAGGGAGCTTGGTCCAGTGAGCCAGGAAGAGCTTGCCTGGGCAGACAGGGCATTGGGCTTGGAATGACGAAGCACGAGCAGGTGGTAGGGCTGACTCTGGACACCGGGGCGCTGCTTGCGCTGGAGCGAGGTGACGTCAGGGTTCGTGCTCTGCTGGCGGAGCGGTCGTCCGGACATCGTCGACGGTCATGTGTCCCTGCATGCCCGCGATGAGCGGCACGCCGTCTTCACGTCGGATCCTGAGGACGTGCAGGCCATCGACCCGGGACTTCGGGTGATTTGCGTGTGATGTAGGCACGTGGGCAACTGGGCCGGACGAGACTGGCAGCCACGGTTCACGATATGATGAATTTATCATGCTACCAACTCATAAGCGCTGGCCCCTGTACGAGGTCAAGGCGAACCTGTTCAAAGGCCTGTCTCATCCCGCCCGGATCCGGATACTTGAACTCCTGTCGGCATCGGACGAACTGACTGTCGGGCAGCTCATCGAGGAGACAGGCCTGGAGGCCTCGCACCTTTCGCAGCACCTGGCTGTGCTTCGACGTCATCAGCTCGTCTCCTCCGACCGCCGCGGCAGCCATGTCTTCTATCACCTTGCTCATCCCGAGGTCGCCGAGATGCTTGCGGTAGCGCGCCGGCTGCTCATCGAGACCCTTGCCTCCAGTGGGGTGATGCTTGAGGAGGCCCGCGACCTTCCAGGGATAACCCGGGAGGGCGAGTGACGCCTCCAGGCGGCGGTGCACCTGAATCAACGCCCCGGGCAGTCGGGGGCGCGCACCTGAGCCAGCGGCTGCGGCAGCTGCTGCCCTCATTCGCTGATTACGGGCTGCTCAAGACGACCTGGCGCGGTGACCTGCTCGCCGGGGTGACGGTCGGCGTCGTCGCATTGCCGTTGGCGCTGGGATTCGGGGTCAGCTCGGGTCTCACTCCGGCCCAGGGGCTGGTGACGGCGATCGTGGCGGGCCTCATCGCTGCGATCTTCGGCGGATCGCATGTGCAGATTTCCGGGCCGACCGGCGCGATGGCCGTGGTGCTGCTCCCGATCGTCGCCTCCCACGGTGCTAGTGCCGTGGCCAGTGTCGCGATCATGGCGGGGGTGATGGTGCTCCTCGGGGGAGTCCTCGGGTTGGGCCGAGCCGTCAGCGTGATTCCCTGGCCGGTCATCGAGGGGTTCACGCTGGGGATTGCGGTGATCATCGCGCTGCAGCAAGTGCCCCTCCTCGCCGAGGCAGGAGGTGTCGACCAGGAACCCCATTCATCGAACGCCGTGGTGGCGGCGGCCCAGTCGTTGTGGCAGGCGGATCCGATGTATCTGCTCTGGGCGGCAGGGGCGGCGGGGATCGTCGTCGTCTGCATGCTGGTGATCGAGAGGGTCAACCCAAAGATTCCCGGCTCGCTGATCGGCATCGCAGTGGTGACGGTATTGGCCGCTCTCCTGCCGACGCCGCTGGCCGTGATCGGCGAGATCCCGGCCGCCTTGCCGACGCCCGGTGTGCCGGACGTCTCACCAGCCACATTGACGTCGCTGCTCGGACCGGCCGCCGCCGTCGCGGCATTGGCGGCTGTGGAATCGCTGCTCTCGGCGCGGGTGGCGGCGTCGATGGCTGATACGGGGCGGTATCGGCCGGACCGCGAGCTCGTGGGCCAGGGGATGGCCTCGATCGGATCAGGTCTTTTCGGTGGCATGCCGGCGACGGGAGCGATCGCCCGTACAGCGGTCAATGTCCGATCGGGCGGGCGGTCCCGGCTTGCCGGAGTCGTGCACGCGCTGCTCCTGCTCCTCGTGGTGCTGCTGATCGCCCGTCCGGTCGAGCTCGTGCCGCTGGCCGCTCTGGGAGGGGTCCTGCTTCTCACCGCATGGCGCATGGTCAGCAGAACGACGGTCACCTCCGTGATCAGATCGACGCGTGCGGACGCCATCGCTTTTATCCTCACCGCCCTCGTGACGGTCTCGTTCGATCTGATCGTTGCGGTCGGGATCGGTGTTCTCGTCGCGGGCATCTTCACGATCAGGAATCTGGCGCAGCAGGCGCGTGTCGAGGTGGAGCAGGTCCCCGGGCCGCCGGTCGCCGGTGACGAGTCGATCGCCGTCGTCCGTCTCGATGGCCCGATCATCTTCGCCTCGGCCGACCGGGTTCAGGACCTCGTCGTCGACGATACCCACGAGACGCTCGTCGTCATTCTGCGCATGTCACGTCTTGAGCTCCTCGACGCGACGGGGGCGAGGGTGCTCTCCGAGATCGTCCGGACCCTGGAACGCCGCGGAATCACCGTGCTCATCAAGGGGATCCAGCCACGGCACGCCGACCTCATGCGCGACGTCGGTGTGCTCAGGGCGTTGCGCCACCATAGGCACCTTTTCGCGGACCTCACTGCGGCCGTCGACCACGCGCGCAGCCATGTGCGCAGAAGCCTCGACCTCAGCGACCAGCCACGCTGACGCCCAAGAAGGGCAGCGGGGCGGTGGGGCAGCGGCTGCTGCGGTAGCAAGAACTGCCGAAGTGTTCCCTTGCCAGCGGTACGAGACGATACTGGACCTTCCACGATCATCGCGACGAAGGACTCCACCATGGCACCCTCACTTGCAGCGTATATCGCTCTGCCCGGCACGACGGCCGAGGCGATGAACCACTGGCACGAGGTCTTCGGAGGAGAGCTCGAGATCCTCCGCTATGCAGACACAGGACTGGAAGGGCTGCCTTTCACCCCCGACCCGCAGTCGGTGGCGCACTCCAGGCTCACGCTGCCCGGCGGCATCATCGCCGGTGGTGACGCCATGGACGATGGACATGACTACCCCGTCGCGGGAACCGCGTACTCTCTGCTGTACACCACAGACAGCCCGGACGAGGCACAGACGCTGATTCAGAAGCTGCTCGACGGCGGAGGCTCAGTGGGGATGCCCTTCGAAGAGGCTCCATGGGGTGGCTGGTACGGCCAAGTATTCGATCGTTTCGGCGTGATGTGGGCCTTCTCCTGCGACGACTGATGATATGACGTGTTCGGGCGCGTGCGGGGGCTCTACGATTCG
>DXGD01000390.1 GCA_019114115.1 Candidatus Nesterenkonia stercoripullorum | reverse complement strand
CTGGGGATGCTGGTCGGGAGCGCCGCGGACAAGAAGGTCAACCCGGAGCAGTGATGCTCAGTGGTCGCTCTCAGCAGCGACACGAAGCAGGATATCTACGCCTCGACCTGGGGATTCGCTGAGCCAAGTGCCACCTGTGGGCGTAAGCTTATTGGCATGGCGAAGATCACAGAACTGAAGACCCTGTCGGTGGCTGCCTCGGCCGCCGCGATCCTGTCCCTGAGTGCCTGTGGGTCACAGGGCGGTGGGGAGTCCGAACCTGAAGAGAACGGCAATTCAGCTGAGACTCAGGAGGCCACCGAGGACAGCACTGACGAGAGCACCGAAGAGGCGACTGACGAGGCCACCGAGGATACGACAGAGGATCCCGCAGAGGATTCCACTGACGATCCCACAGAGGGCGAGTCGAACGGTGAGTCCGCGGCTGAGGGTCAGACCGGAGGTGATGATGGCGGGCCCATCGAAGACGCTAAGGCCGCGATCGCCACAGCCGAGGGTGAAGTCGACGGCACAGCGTACGAGGTCGACTTCGAAGAGGCCGACGATGACGACGACGATGATGATGACGACGAGCAGGAACCGCACTGGAGCGTCGGAGTCATCTCCGGCGACCGTGAATGGGAGGTCCGCGTCAGTGCGGACGGCGCCGATGTCCTCGGCACAGAGGAGGACGACGCCGACTCCGACGATGTGAGCGAGCTCGATGCCGCCACGGTCACGCTCGAGGAAGCCATCGATGCTGCTGCCGAGGACACCTCGGGTGACCTTGACGACGCCTCACTGGACGACGACAACGGCACCTTGTACTGGGAGGTCAGCATCTATCCCGAGGGCGAGCAGAGGAGCCAGGACATCGACGTGGACGCCGAGTCCGGAGGCATCATCAACCGCTGAGGACGCGTGTCCGAGGAGCCGCCGATCGGTCACGTCCCAGCCCAGCGGCTCCCGCGAGCGCGGCAGTTGAGTCTCCTCGCGACAGGAGGCATGTCGCTGGACTGCAAGCGTCGTTCGTCAGCTCCGTGACGATGTTCGACGTCCGCCAACGAAAAAATCCTGAGCCGCGACCAGTCCGTGGACTACGTCGCGACTCAGGACACGCGGCGGTGACGGTGGGATTTGAACCCACGGTACGGGGTTACCGTACACGACATTTCGAGTGTCGCACCTTCGGCCGCTCGGACACGTCACCAGGCGAATCGATGTTACCGAAGTCCGGCCCCGACTGCCAAACTCACGGGCACGAGGCCTATCGCCTCGGCGCGAAGAACTCTCGCAGCAGCGCGGCCGATTCCTCTGCGCGCACCCCCGGGTGGACTTCGACCCAATGGTTGAGCCTGGGCTCGCGAAGCACGTCCAGGACCGAGCCTGCCGCGCCGGCCTTATCGTCCCAGGCGCCGAAGATCACCTGGCGGACGCGGGTCTGGCTGATGAGCCCGGCGCACATGGCGCACGGCTCCAGCGTGACCACCAGTGAGCACCCGTCCATCCGCCAGCTTCCGGTGTGGTGGGCAGCGTCGCGAAGGGCGTTGATCTCCGCATGGCCCGTCGGGTCGGTGTCGCGTTCACGGGTGTTCACGCCGCTGCCAAGGATTTCCCCACCCGGGGAGAGGACCAGGGCTCCGACGGGAACATCCCCGGTCTCCACAGCGCCTGCAGCGAGGCGGAGCGCTTCCTCCATCACCCGAGACTGATCCTGAGCGTTCCGTGCGTTCCAGCAAGCCTCCGGCTCCTCGGCTCGCGCCGTTTCGGGCGCTCTCGTGTCGCCTGGTGCCACCGGGCTGGGCGCGGACGAGGCTCGAAGGGAAGAGTGAGTGCTCACGGCAGGAGAATACCGAAGATGGCTGGTACTTTGATGTGATGGCTATGCGCGTACAGGTCGTGGACCACCCCCTAGTTGCCCATAAGCTCACTCAGCTCCGCCGGGTGGAGACGACGTCGAACGTCTTCCGGCAGCTCACCAAAGAGCTTGTGACGCTGCTGTCCTACGAGGCCAGCGGCTCTATCGCGACGGAGTCGGTAGAGATCACGACGCCGGTTGCCTCTACCGTCGGTACGAAGCTCGCCAGCCCGACTCCCTTGGTCGTGCCCATCCTGCGGGCCGGGCTCGGGATGCTCGAGGGTATGACGGCGATGATCCCGACCGCCGAAGTCGGTTTCCTCGGCATGGCGCGCAATGAGCAGACACTCGACATCATCACCTACGCCGAGCGCCTGCCCGATGACCTCACTGGACGTCACGTGTTCGTGCTCGACCCGATGCTGGCCACCGGCGGAACGCTGGCCGAAGCGATCCGCTTCCTGAAGAACGCCAATGCCGAGAAGATCACGTGCATCTGCATCCTGGCTGCCCCGGAGGGCATTGAGCGTCTTCGTGAAGGAGTAGGGGAGATCGACGCCGAACTGTACTTGGCTGCTATCGACGAGCGCCTGGACGAGCGCGCCTACATCGTCCCGGGCCTCGGCGACGCCGGAGACCGCTTGTACGGTCTGGCCGAGTAACACCTCTCATCCAGTCTCAAGCACGTGACTCATACCACATATAGTCGCGTTAGTCTCAATATGTGGAAGAAACCCGAGTTTGTTACTTGCAAAATTCATATGTGACAGACACGCTGGAGGGGTTGGTTCGCCACCCGCCCAGGGAAAGTTCGAGTGATATGTCTGCACGGTTCAACGGAGCGCAGAGCCCGGGCTATGTCCATGTCTCAGTGCGCAATGCCGCGCGTCGTGCTGAGATTGCCCGGCGGATGCGTGACGAAGCCGGATCAGCTGGGGCGCAAGCCAAGGAGCGGCCCACCGAGGCCAACCGCAATGCACCGGTGCCGGTACTGGCACACAACGGGGGAGGGCCGCAGCTCGTGCAGTCAGATGTCGTGGCTCGAGGATTCGTCGTCTATGTCGGCCTGGATCAGGATACGGCCAGCGCGGCGGGCACATCGCTGCACAAGATCGCCACTGAGCTCAGGGACTACGTCGAACACATCGCGCCCGAGGCGCAGGTCCACATCGCGATGGCCATGGCCTCGGCTGCGGCCCAGGGATCCGATCTGGACATCGTGCGGCAAGCTCTCGGTGACCCGACCGTCACTCACCGCACTGCGGAGGCGCCCATCACACCGCCGCCTCCCGTCAGCAGCACAGGTGTCCTCATCGACCTCTCGCGCCGGGAGGTCAAGCTGGACGGGCAAAGCCTGAACCTGACCTACAAAGAGTTCGAGCTGCTGAACTTCCTGGTCGACAACGGATCCCGGACAGTTGCCCGCGAGGAGCTGCTCCAGGCCCTGTGGCGCTCTGTGGACGCGGACCAGCTCCCCAACGAGCGCACGATCGACGTGCACATCCGCCGCCTGCGCTCCAAACTGGGCCGGCTGGCCAATACCGTGCGCACAGTGCGCGGGCAGGGGTACCGCTTCTATGAGCACCCTGAGGTCACCGTCTGGGCCGCACCCGAATACTCCATCTGATGATCGTTCACGGATCACCAGCCGCATTGGGCATCTCCCTGTCCTCCCAGGAGCGCATGATATGAGCCAGGGCATCACCACTCGGTCCCTGCTGGTCCTCAGGCACGCTGAGGCAGGACACGACTACACCGGCGATGATCACGGCCGAGCCCTCACAGCTCGCGGGTCCGAGCAGGCGCGCTCAGTGGGGAACTGGCTCGTGGAGACGGGTTTCCTGCCGGAGGCGACGTCGACCTCTGACGCGCTGAGGACCCGGCAGACCTGCGTGTGGGTCAATGCGCAGCTGGGGGAGAAGGCTCCGACACCGTACATCGACTCGCGCCTGTACCTCGCCTCGGAGGACGAGCTCCTCTCGGCGGTTCACGAGACCCCGGAGGCTGTGTCGGCGTTGCTGGTCGTGGCTCATATGCCGGGAGTGCAATCGCTGAGCATGGCCCTGGCCGGGATGGACTCCGCGGAATCCCCGGTCCTGGAGATGGCGCGCCACTGGCCGACCTGCGGCATCGCGCGGTTCGAGATCGACGGCACGTGGTCGGAGCTTCAGGCCAAGGGCGCCCGGCTGACGCACTTCCACTGCGCCTGATACTTCACTCCACCCCGCTGTGAGACCACACGCCTGAGGCCCGGGTAGTTGCTCGCGCAGCGTCCCCGGGCCTCAGGCTCGATTCAGCGGGTGAGTCTTCCCTCAGGCGTCCTGTTCGGTTTCCAGGATCGTCACCAGCTCATCCAGGGCTGCGTCAGCGCCTTCACCGTCTGCGGTGAGCACGACTTTGTCGCCATACTCAGCGCCGATCCCCATCAGTCCCAGGATGCTGGCGGCATCGAAGGACTCCTCGGGGCTGGCTGCTTTGGCGATCGTCACGTCGACGGACTGCGCAGCGGCGGCTTCTGCGAAGACGGCGGCAGGCCGCGCATGCAGCCCCGCCTTGGATCCGATGGTGGCGGTTCTTTCAGACATTGATTCCTCCTGGAAAACGGTGTGTTGATCAGCCTAGACCAAGCTCGGCCACGATCGGGAGTTGCTCGACGGCGGCGGCGCGTGCCTCAGCTGGACTGGATGCTGAAAGTGCCGCCTGCGCAGCGGCTTCCACCTGCTCAGCGGTGACGCCACGGAGCACCGCAGCGACCCTGGGCAGCGCCGAAGCGCTCATCGACAGTGTGTTGACCCCCAGCCCGAGCAGCACGGGGGCCAGCAACGGATCCGCTGCAGCCTCCCCGCAGACACCGACCGGCCCCTGCGAGCCACTGCCAGTGGCGCGGATGAGGTGGAGCACGCCAGGCTGCCATGGGTCGTTGAGCTCGGCCAGCGCCCCGAGCTGACGGTCTGCGGCCATCGTGTACTGCGTCAGGTCATTGGTGCCTATGGAGACGAAGTCGACTTCAGCGGTGATCGCCTGAGCGGCCAGCGCGGCGGCCGGGATTTCGATCATGACGCCGATCTTGGCGTTCGCGGCGGACAGGCCGGCTTCCTCGCAGAGCCCCCGGAAATCACGGGCCTCGGCAGCCGTCGCGATCATCGGGGCCATCACCCAGACCTCCACGGGCTTATCGGCTACGCCCCGCGCGGCCTCAGCGACGGCGTCGAGCTGCCGGCGCAGGACACCTGGCGTCCGCACTTCGGTGCGATAGCCGCGGACGCCGAGAGCGGGGTTGGGCTCGTCGGTGTCGGTGAGGAAGGGCAGCGGCTTATCAGCCCCGGCGTCGAGCGTGCGCAGCACCACCTTGGCAGGTGCGGACGCGGAGCCCGCGGAGGAGAAAGCCTCGAAGACCTCCGCATATGCGGCGACTTGCTCTTCCTGTGCGGGTTCGGCTGTGCGCTCGAAGAAGAGGAACTCGGTGCGGAAGAGCCCGATGCCCTGCGCGCCCGCTTCCGCGGCGGCCCGCGCATCAGCGCCATTGCCCACATTGGCCAGCAACGGAGCTGAGGTGCCGTCGGAGAGCCGACCGTCGCCGTCGAACGTGGCGATCTGGGCCATGCGCTCGCGGTAGGTGGCTGCGGACTCCCGATCGGCGTCGGTGACCTCAGTGCTCAGCGTGCCGGCAGCGCCGTTGACGAAGACCTCAGTGCCGTCCTCGACATCCAGGACGCCGGTGGCGGCGACGACTGCGGGCAGGTTCAGCGAGCGGGCGATGATGGCGGTGTGCGATTGAGGCCCGCCTTCGGCGGTCACCAGGGCGAGCACCTTCTGCGGATCGAGTGTGGCCGTGTCCGCAGGAGCCAGATCATCGGCCAGCAGCACGAACGGCGTGTCATGCGAGGGGATGCCAGGCGGGGTGAGGCCCTGCAGCTGCGCGATGACGCGATCGCGGACGTCGTGGACGTCCCGCTGACGCTCGGCCATCTTGCCGCCGAGGGCTGCGAACATGTCGATCACCTCGCCCGCCGATTCGAAGAACGCCCGTTCTGGGGTCTTCCCCTTCTCCAGCCGCTTGATAGCGCCTTTGCGCAGAGTCGAGTCGGTGGCCATCAGCGCGGTGGCTTCCAAGACGCCCTTCGCGTCCCCGCTGGCCTCAGCGGCGCGACCTTTGAGCTGGTCGGCGACGCTTCGGGTGGCACTGTCCAGGGCTGCGGTCGCGGCGTCGACGTCGAGGGCCTCGTCGCGGGCGAGGTCGGCCGGCTCGGCGACCGGCGGTGGCATCCGGAGCGAGGTCCCGATCACCAGGCCGGGACAGACCC
>DXGD01000389.1 GCA_019114115.1 Candidatus Nesterenkonia stercoripullorum | reverse complement strand
AGCGCGCCGAATGCGGCACATGCGGGGCGAGCCACACGCTTTCGGCGGCCTGCAGGGTCACGGGGGTCCTCTCCACGATGAGGTGCGCTGTTCCTGACACCACATAGACCAGATGCGGAGCATCGTGACTGTGGGTCTCATGGCCGATGAATCGCACGGAGTTGTCCGGGACGACCGTCGCCAACGTTTCAGTGTGCACAGCTTTCCCTTCATCGTTCGAGGCCCCTGTGCGCAGGTGTCACCTGCGGGCCACAACATGTCATCTCTGGCAGTACTCTGATGAGCAGACATAAGCCTACCCTTACCTTGTTAGCAACTAACACCTTAGCTTTTTTGAACGGGAGAACGAGCATGAGAAGAACTGCCCGAGGCGCAGCCCTGGCCGCGAGCGTGTCCGCCTTGCTGATCGTGAGCGGATGCAGCGACAACGCGGGTCAGGAAGGCGAGGACGGAAGCTCGCAGAATGCGGGGGAGGACGCCACCCGGACAGTGGAGACAGGCCAGGGCGAGGTGGAGATCCCGGAAGATCCGCAGCGGATCGTCGTGCTGAACTACTCACTCGCGGGCTACCTGTTCAACCTGGACGCTCCGGTGGTCGCGACGACGTCGCGGGACTTCGACTACGAGGGCACGTTCCCGGATGAGTGGAGCGACAAAGCCGAATCCGAGGGAACGGAGTGGTTGCCCTGGTCAGCGGACGGGTTCGACCTGGAGGCAGTGCTCGACGCCGAGCCGGACCTGATCATCGGGGGCGGGCTCGGCTTCCCGAACGGCCTGGCCGTCGACGCCTACGACGATCTCTCCCAGATCGCTCCCACGGTGATCGTCGATGGGGAGCTCGACCCCTGGCAGGAGCAGCTTGAGTTCCTCGCCGTCGACGTCTTCGATGACCAGGAGACCTACGATTCCCTGGTCGCGGCCTACCAGGAGCGCCGGGATGAGGTGTCGGAGAACATCACCCCTCCTGAGGGCGAGGTCGCGTATGTCTCCTTCACCGCAGATGAGACTCCGTACGTGATCATCGAGGACCAGGGCCTGCCGGTGGCCCTCGAAGAAGTCGGCATCGAGGCGGCACCACTCTTCGAAGAGGGCGATTTCGAGCCCTACGCCCAGGCAGGAGACATGTTCGCCCTCTCAAGTGAGGAGGTGGGCGAGACGCTGACCCAGCCGACGCTCTTCGTCATGGGCTTCAACGCAGACACCACTGACGTCGAGACGCTCAGCGAGAATCCGGTGTACTCGTCGCTTCCGGCTTTCGAGAACGACCAGGCCTACGATCTGCCGTACTGGGCACTGCGCAGCAATTACGATGAGGCGATGAACACCCTCGACGTGATCGAGGAGACCTTCAACTGATGGCAGCACGACCACTGACGACGCACCCCCTGGTCCTCCGCCGGGTCGAGGTGGTGCGCACGGAGCAGGTCACGGAGCACATGCTGCGGGTCACCGTCGGTGGCCCGCAGCTGGGCGCCTTCGACGCAGCCGGGCGCACCCAGCCGGCCTTCGCTTCGCCTGCGTTCGACGATCATGTGAAGCTGATCTTCGCCGACGGCGTGCCCGCCACGGAGGTGCTGCCCGAACAGCTCCCCTTCGGCATCGAATGGACACGCACGGACAAGCGCCAAGGACGCGACTACACCCCGCGCCGGGTCGATGCGCAGGCACAGGAGATGGACCTGGACTTCGTGCTGGGCCATGAAGGGCCGGCCTCCGATTGGGCGCTGACCGCGCACGCCGGGGATGAGCTCTGGATGGTGGGGCCGAAATCCTCGACCGTTCTTCCAGAGGATCTCGACTGGGTCGTGCTGCTCGGCGACGAGACGGCCTTGCCGGCCATCGCCCGTTTCCTCGAGGAGCGTCCGAGCGCTTCTCCGGTGCACGTCCACGTCATGGTCCGCGACCGCAGTGCCCGGGTGGATCTGTCACTGCGTCCGGAAGACTCTCTGACATGGCACGATGGCATCGTCGACGGCGGAGCGCCGTTGCGGATCCTCCGTGAGCTCGACTGGCCGGAAGGCCTCGGCTACGTCTGGGCCGCTGCGGAGAGCTCCTCGCTTGTCCCGGTCCGGAAGTTTCTGCGGCAGGAACGCGGGCTGAGCAAGTCGCAGGTCAACATCACCGGCTACTGGCATCACCAAGAACAGCGTGATGATTCTGGTGACGATGCGGTCCAGCACGACGCCGCCGCGTTCCGGCCGCTCCCCCGGTTGCCCGCTGTGAGCGAGGTCAGGGACTGGATGACAGTGCGCGTGGCGCTGCGCATCGGCCTGCTGGATGCGCTCAATGAGCGGCCTGGCAGCGCAGCTCAGGACCTTGGCGAGCGGACGACGGCCAGCGCCGGGTCACTGGCTGTCGTCCTCGCGGCGCTGCGGGAGCTTGAGCTGGTGCAGGGGACTGCCCCTGATGACGCTGACGGAGCTGAGAGCTGGGCACTGACTGCTCATGGCGCCGCACTGGTCGAGGACGAGCATTCGCGTGAAGACTATGACGGCTTCCATGCGGACCAGGTTCTGGCGATGCTCGGTCTTCCCGAAGCGCCGCAGGGTGCGTCCGTGAGCGGCTGGCATGCCATGTCCGGGGCGACAGTTGACCAGCATGCTCACCAGGACCCTGAGGTGGAGGCCGAACTGGCCGAACGCGCCGGTCAGCTGTCCTTCGTACTGGCTGGGCTCTTCGCCGAGACCATGTGGGCTGAGATCTCGGAAGCGCTGTTCTACGGCCCGGGAGCCGAGACGATCCGAGAGGCCTTCGCGGCTCACGAGCCGCTCCAGCACGTGCGCACCGCGAGCACGGCGCTGTCAGCCGGTGCGCTGGCAGGGGCGGACACAAAGCCCGACGTCGTCGTCGCGGTGCTGGCGTTCATGCACTGCACGG
>DXGD01000388.1 GCA_019114115.1 Candidatus Nesterenkonia stercoripullorum | reverse complement strand
CAGCCGAAGAGGCCGTCGAGGCCGCTGCGCAGGTCGGGTACCCCGTGGCCATCAAATCGACGAACGTCTACCTGCGGCACCGACTGGACCTGGGCGGGGTGCAGCTGAACATCCCCGGTCCTGAGGCCCTGCGCGACGCCGTGGAGGACATGGGACGCCGTCTGGCCGACTACGGCAGCACCGGCATGGAGGTCCAGGCAATGGCTCCACCGGGCCAGGGGTGCGTGCTCCGGGCGATCGAGGATCCCCTGATGGGACCCGTGGTCTCCTTCGGGATATCCGGCGACGCCGTCGATCTGCTCGACGACTGGGCTCATGCGGTGCCGCCGATGACCGACAAGGACGTGCGCAGGCTGGTCCGGACGCCCCGGGCAGCGCGCAAGCTCTCCGGCTACCAAGGGCTGCCCGGCGTGGACATGGGTGCCGTTGAGGACCTCGTCCAGCGGGTCGCCTTCTTGAAGGACCAGCACCCGGACGTCGCCTCGGTCGCCCTGACACCGCTGCTTGCCGCGCCAGACGGCGTCCGCGTGCTCCAGGCTGTGGTCCATGTGGCCAACCCGGAGCAGCGCACGGACTCCGCGCGCCGTGCGATGACACGGTGGTGAGACCACCAGGGCGGCACGCCTCGGATGTGGCTCAGACGCCCCCGGTTTGGCGCACATGCTCCGCCAAGGCGGCGAACCCGTCGTCGATGCTGATCCGCGGTGTCCAGGCCAGAGCGCTCCTGGTCTGTCGCTGATCGAACCAGTGCGCCGTGGAGAGCTGCTCGGCGAGGAAACGGGTCATGGGCGGTTCGTCGTCGTGCTCGCCCAGCGCCCACACCTTCTCCACGGCCCAGCCGGCGACCATGGCCAGTCGCGGCGGGATCCGCAGCCGTGGGGCGGGGGCGCCTCCGGCACGCGCCATACCGGTGATCAGCTCGCCGATAGGCCTGGGCTCGCCGTTGGTCAGCACCAGGGACTGCCCGTGGATGGCCGGGAGCCGCCTCAGCGCCGCGGCGAAGGCGTCGACGGCGTTGTCGATATAGATCGTATCGACCAGGGCGGCTCCGGATCCGAGGATGGGCATCCTCCCGGACTGCGCGCGCTGGACGATCCGGCGGGTCAGCTGGCCGTCGCCTGGCCCCCACACCAGGTGCGGGCGCAGCACCAGGACGCGCATCCCGGACCGTTCGCGGTCCAGGGCGAGCAGCTCAGACTCGGCCTTGGTGCGCGCATAGTGACCGACGGCGTGAGCCGGGTCGGCGGGCTGCGCACCCACCCCCACCAGCGAATCGCCGGAGTGCGCGACCGAAGGCGAGGAGACATGCAGCACATTGCGGACCCCGGCCGCTTCGGCGGCATCGAGTATCCGCTGCGTGCCGCGCACGTTGACCTCGACGAAGTCCCTCAGCTCCCCGGAGACAGAGACTTTGGCGGCCATATGCACGAGCGCGTCCTGCCCCTGCATCAGATCCCTCACGGCCTCAGCGTCGGTCAGCGAGCCGCGCACTTCGCGGGCTCCGGGGATGCCTGCCGCACCGCGCTGGAAGGTGGTGACGGCATAGCCTTCCTGCACCAATCGGCGGGCCACGCTGCCGCCGAGCAATCCCGAGGCCCCGGTGACCACTACGCGCGCGCCCTGGGGGAGCGCAGGCCCGGAGGCGGCATGTTCAGACGATGGCCGTCCCTCGCCGGATCCGCGTGGAACGCCGGTCACCGTGTCCATCATCGTCCCGGCCGTTGTCTCGGTCGTCGTCTCGGTCATCGCTGTTTCACCGACCCTCCTGAGAGCACATGGCTGGCCCAGGAGGCCAGGCTGGTCCGGTCGATCTTGGAGTTGTGCCGGATATCCGTGGGCAGTTCGCTCTTGACCAGGACTGCGGCGATGTCCGTGGAGCCTGCGGCTTCCCGGACGGCTGCAGCGAGGTCCGCCGAGGCCAAGGGGGAGCCTGCCGTGATGGCGTCTTCGAAGGAACCCTCAGGCTCGACGACGACTGCGACTGCCTGGGTGCCGCGCGGCCCCACGCCGACGGCGGCACTGCGTGCCACCGCAGGAAGTGCGTCGACCGGGGTTTCGAGGTGTCCCGGGCCGATTGGGCCCTGCGGCGTCGTGATCGTGTGCTGCAGGCGTCCCTGGATCCACAGCCGCCCCGACTCGTCGAAGTGCCCGACGTCGTTGGTGCGGTGCCAGCGCTGGTGGGCATCGGAATCCCGGCGGCTGCTGCGATCGGTGAACCACAGGGCGTCGTACCCGGAGGTGAGGTGCCCGGCGGAGACGAGGATCTCGCCCAGGACACCCGTGGCCTGCGCCGGATCCTGCGGAGTCGCTGACGGCGTTCCGTCCTCTTCCAGAGGGGCGAGTGCGAACTGCACCCCCTGCACGGGGTGTCCGACGCAGACGCCGGCACGCTTCTGCGCCGGGGTCTGCTCCAGGGCTTCGTGAATCTGCTCACGGGTGATGTCGGCCTGCAGCAGCCCCTCGGTCATGCCGTAGGGGGTGTGCAGCTCTGCACCGGGGAAGACCTCTTGCACGGCGTCGAGCAAGTCCGGGTGCACCGGAGCCCCGGCGGAGAGCACCAGCGTCACGGCTTCAAGCGAGCGTCGCTGGCTTGCGCTCAGCTCAGCGGCGGTTGCCACGATGTTCCGCAGCGCGGCGGGGGAGGCGAAGAGCATCGTCGCGCCGCCAGCCTCTGCGGCTTCGGCCACAGCAACTGCGCTCAGCGTCGAGGGTTTGGTGACGACCATGTCGGGAGTCACCGACGTGGCACCGATGGCCGGCCCGAGCAGCGCGAACGGCGCGAAACCGGCCAGCAGCGAGGTCCCGGGCGCCACACCGAACTGACCGCGCACCAGCCGGACGAGAGCGCTGAGCCGTCCATGGGTGTACTGCACACCTTTGGCTGGGCCAGTAGAGCCGGAGGTGAACAGAACTGCAGCGGGATCCTCAGCGGCCGGCAACGGCCTGTCGACGGCTTCCCCGGCATGGGCTCGCAGGAGCTGATCGACGGAGCCGATCGTTCCCAGCGCGGCAGCGCGGGCGCCGGAGAGTTCCCGGACGCTGAGCCGGTGGCCTGGCCACCGCAGGCTCCGCGCGACGGCCAGGCCCGCCGTCTCGCCGATGATCCAGTCCGGGCGTGCGGCTTGGGCGGCACGGGTCATACCGCGCAGTCCCAGCCCGGCATCGACGACCACGACGACGGCGCCGATGCGCAGACTGGCATAGAGGATGACCGTCAGGTCGTTGCCCGGCTGCACCAGCAGCGAGATCCGGTCGCCTGCCCGGACTCCCAGCTGGTGGAGTCCTGCGGCGAGCGCGTCGACATCGCCGGCTAGACGGTCCCAGGACAGGGTCTGCGAGCCCTGGCCAGTCACGGTCATGTCCACGCTGGCTGCCTGAGCGCGGTGTTCGCCCGCGCTCATGGTCTGCAGCTGGTCGAACATGCCGGAAGGCTCTGACTGTCCTGAAGGCTGTGACTGCCCTGAAGGGGCTGTCCGCCGCGAAGACGCGGCGTCGCCTGAGAGCGCTGGGGCTTCCTCCGGGAAGTGGTCGGCGAGCCAGGTGAAGATCGGTTCCTCGATGGCGCGGTCCTCGGCCAGCATGTG
>DXGD01000039.1 GCA_019114115.1 Candidatus Nesterenkonia stercoripullorum | reverse complement strand
CGGCGCCCGGGCACCTGAGCTCGCCAGGGCGTATGTGACGGCCGTCCGCGACATCGTCAAGGGCCTCGACATCTCGGATGCCCGCATGGAGCGCGGCAATGTGCGCTGCGATGCGAACGTCTCGCTCATGCCGAAGGGCACAACCACCTTCGGGACCCGTTCGGAGACGAAGAACGTCAATTCCACGCGTGCCGTGGAACATGCTGTGCACTTCGAGATGCGCCGTCATGCGGGGATTCTCTCCGCCGGAGGATCGATCGTGCAGGAGACGCGGCACTGGCACGAAGACACCCGGACCACCACATCCGGGCGTCCGAAGTCCGACGCCGACGACTACCGCTACTTCCCGGAGCCTGATCTGCTGCCGATCGTGACCACGCCCGAGTGGATCGAGCGGCTGCGCGCCGAGCTGCCGGAGCCTCCGGCGGTGCGTCGTCGTCGGCTGCATGAGGCGTGGGGGTACTCGGACCAGGAGTTCCGCGATGTGGTTGCTGCCGGGCTGCTGACGGAGATCGAGCAGACAGTGGAGGCCGGGGTCCCGGCACCGGTTGCCCGCAAATGGTGGATGGGCGAGATCTCTCGCCTGGCCAATGCGCGTGATCTGGAGCCTTCCGCCCTCGGAGTCGAGCCGGACACGATCCGCGAGCTGAACGCGCTCATCGACGAGGGCACGATCAATGACAAGATCGCCCGTCAGGTGCTGGAGCACCACGTCGACGGCGAAGGCTCGCCCAGCCAGATCGTCACGGCCCGGGAGCTCAAAGTCGTCTCCGACGACGGCGCCCTGACCGCGGCCGTGGAGAAGGCGATGGAGGAGAACCCCGACGTCGTCGAGAAGATCGCAGGTGGGAAGCTCAAGGCGATTGGCGCTCTGATCGGGCCGGTGATGAAGGAGACTCGTGGACAGGCCGATGCGGGCAAGGTGCGTGAGATCGTTCTGGGGAAACTCGGCCTGGAATGAGGTCTGGCCGCTGGCCTAGTGGCGGGCCCTAAGCCGTGGGTGAGCGCTGAACGACACCTCGTGGCAAAACGGCTGAAACACAGACCCCCTAGATTAAGTGGTTCCTAGGTAGTAACTTACCGAGGGACACTATAAGTGTGTCTTACGTCACACCCTAGAGGGGATATTCATCATGGACGCCACGATCACGTCCGCCATGAGAGGTCCTGCAGGCTTTGTCGGGGCCGCTGCCGAAGGCGAGGATCCGTCTGGCGGCGCACAGAGCATCGCCGACACTATCGATTCGTGGTTCAGCGGAATCACCGAGTTCTTTGGAGGTATTATTTTCGCCCCCGTCAACATCGGGGGTCATGATGCGCCTATCGTGGTGCTCTGGTCGATACTCGCGGCCATCGGCTTCACGATTTACCTTCGCTTCGTCCAGTTCCGTAAGCCGCAGGTCTCTTTGGAGGTCGTTCGGGGCAAGTGGTCGAAGCCTACCGACCCCGGGGAGGTCAGTCATTTCCAAGCACTGACCTCGGCGTTATCCGCCACAGTGGGGTTGGGCAATATCGCCGGGGTGGCAGCGGCGGTGACCCTCGGCGGCCCGGGGGCGGCGTTCTGGATGATGATTGCCGGGTTCTTCGGTATGTGTACGAAGTTCGTGGAATGCACGCTGGGGGTGAAGTACCGGACCATCGACGAGGACGGCACAGTCCACGGAGGTCCTTTCAAGTATCTTCCCGTGGCCTATAGGAAGCTCGGCAAAGTCCCGGTGATGGTTGTCACCGGGCTTTTCGCTGTGGCGATCCTTCTGTTCGGGGTGGCTGGTGGCGGTATGTTCCAGGCCAACCAGGCGTTCGCCCAGGTTCGTACGGTCACCGGCGGCGAGGACGGGATCTTCGGTTCTGATCTCGCTGCTTTCCTCTTCGGGATAGGGATCGCCGTCCTGGTGGGCCTCGTGCTCATAGGTGGTATCAAGTCGATCGGAAAGATCACCTCGAGGCTGGTCCCGGCTATGGCGCTCATGTATGTGGCGGCCGGGCTGATCATCATTGGTGCGAACATCACGAATGTCCCCGCCGCTTTCGGCGCCATTCTAGAGGGCGCTTTCGCCCCGCAGGGCATAGCTGGGGGCGTCTTGGGGGTGATCCTGATCGGTGTTCAACGCGCCGCGTTCTCCAATGAAGCCGGCATCGGATCGGCGCCCATCGCCCATGGGGCAGTGAAGACGCGACGTCCGGTGTCGGAGGGCTTCAATGCATTGCTGGAGCCTTTCATCGATACCGTCGTCATCTGCATGATGACGGCACTGATCATCATCATCGCGGATGCGCCCTCGTATGCTGCAGCACGGGAGGGTGCCGAGATCGGCGATGTGGCGATCACCTCTGATGCGTTCGAGACCGTTCTGCCGGGCTTCCCGGTTCTGCTGGCCCTGGCAGTCTTCCTCTTCGCCTTCTCGACCATCATCACCTGGGCCTACTATGGCCAGCAGGCATGGCGCCACCTCTTCGGGCGGACCAGTGCGGGGGACCTGATCTTCCGGCTGATAGTCTGCGGTTTCGTTGTGATCGGCTGCATGATGTCCTTCTCGAACATCATCGATTTCGCTGATGCTGCACTGTTCATGTGCATCTTCATCAATGTCATAGGGCTGGTCATCCTGGCTCCGAAGGTCAAGGAAGAAATGGTGCAATACCTCGCGGACCGGCGCGCGGGCCGCCTGCTTGATGACCCCGAGCCGCTGGAGCCCGAGCGGATGACCAGCCGATGAGCGGCGCGGACCGCCGGTGCCACGAGCTAGTGTGTGCGCCGGCGGCCGCTACCCGTGCCGGAGCCGCCGGATGAAGAAGGGGAAGCTCTTTTGTATGTGCTCCAGGTAAAGGTCCCGGGAGGGCTCTTCGACGAACCCTTCCGAGCGGTACAGCGCATGCGCCGTCGTCATCGCGGGGAGGCTGCAGAGGGTGACGGCCTGGACGTTCTCCTGCTGCTCGGCAGCGGCCAGGATGTGCCAGACGATGCGCCGGGCGATGCCCAGGCCCTGGAACTCCGGCGCGACGGCGAGCATCCGGAACTCGATCTCCCCTGCCCGCGCGACCTCCGC
>DXGD01000387.1 GCA_019114115.1 Candidatus Nesterenkonia stercoripullorum | reverse complement strand
CCTGCTCGCTCCCCGGATGCGACGCAGCTGGGGAGGGCGCATGATCCTCACCTCGGTCTTACAGGCGATGGGCCTGTTCGCAGCGACCAACATCGACGACATCATCGTGCTCTCCCTCTTCTTCGCTCGAGGGGCAGGCCAGCGCGGCACCACCGCCCGCATTCTGGTCGGCCAATACCTCGGGTTCGCCGGCATCCTCGGTGCCGCGGTCCTGGTGACCATCGGCGCCGGAGCGTTCCTGCCCTCGGCAGCCATCCCGTACTTCGGTCTCATCCCTCTGGGCCTCGGCCTGTGGGCCGCGTGGCAGGCCTGGCGCGGAGACGACGACGATGACGACGACGAGGCCAAGGTTGCCGGCAAAAAGGTCGGCGTGTGGACAGTCGCAGGCGTCACCCTCGCCAACGGCGGCGACAACATCGGCGTGTACACCCCTGTCTTCCTCAGCGTGGAACCTCTCGCCGTAGTCGCCTACTGCATCGTCTTCCTCGCCCTCGTCGCGGTCCTGGTGGCCCTGGCAAAGTTCGTCGCCACTCGCCCACCGATTGCCGAAGTCCTCGAACGCTGGGAGCACATCCTCTTCCCCATCGTTCTTATCGGTCTCGGCATCGTCATCCTTGTCAGTGGCGGAGCTTTCGGCCTCTGACTCAGCTAAAGCAAACACAGGTCCCGGGCTCGATAGATCGGTCCCGGAACCTGGACCCGGGACACTTCGTCGCGTCGGCATCGTCCGAGCGGAGTCCGGATCTGAGCCCCGACGAGTTCCCACCGTTCAACGGGGAGGGCTTGCTCATGGTGAGCTCGTCTGAGTTCCAGCGCGCACCGGTCGATGGCTAGCCTGACCGGGGCTAGTGGAGTAGCTGGCGCAACAGTGAACGGGAGACTGGGCAGCATGTTGAGGATCGGTACGCGCCGGGTTGCTTCCCGTGCGGCGAACAGAGTGGCAGACAACGACGCCGAGACGGCCGCCTCGCCTGTCGGCGCAGCAGTTTCCGGGATTCGATGCGGGGCGAGCTGGTGAGCTCGATTCGCACCAGAATCCTCATCGTGGGTGCTGCGGCCCCGTGGGCTCTGCTCTGGACGGTGATCGCGGCCGCCATGGCGGGAGCACCGGTCTCGATGGAGCTCGTCGATGCCGGCCCGGTGGTGCGGTGGGGTTTGCCGATCGTCGATGCCATCGGTGATGTGGTCGGTGCCGCGACCGTGGCGTGCCTCGTGCTGGCGCTCGTCGTGCTGCCCCGCCGTGCGGAGCCGTCCGCGTCGGAGGCTGATCAGGAACACGCTGCCGTGTCTCGGTTCCATCCAGCGTACGAGCGGACGCTCGATATCGGTATGGGCCTGGGAATGGTGTGGTCAACGCTGCTGGTCGTACGGATGGTGCTTGGCTACGCTTTGGCGGCGGGCCAGGCACCCTTCTCCCCGCGGTTCGGCTCCGATCTCCTGATGTACATCACACGGCTTGAGCTCGGTCAATACCAGCTTGCCGGGGCGGTGTTCGTCGCCGCTGCCTCGACCATGCTGATCGTCGTGAGGTCCCGTACGGGGCTGCTGATCTCGCTGAGTCTGGTGTTCGCGGCGTTGGTGACGAAGTCGATGACGGGCCACGCCTCGGGGCAGACCTCCCATGAGGCGGCCACGAGCGCGATGATCGTGCACCTCGTGGCTGCCGGAGTGTGGCTGGGTGGGCTCGCGCTGCTCGTGCTGGTTGCGGGCCGGCTCGGAGCACGACTGAGGGATGTCGCCGAACGGTTCAGCGTCCTGGCGCTTGCTTGTTATGGGGCGTTGGCCGCCAGCGGTATCGCCTCTGCCCTGGTCCGGCTCTCCGCGCCTCTGGACCTTGTGACCACCGCGTACGGGTGGATGCTCGTGCTGAAGACGGTGTTGCTGGTGCTGCTGGGTGGCGCTGGCTGGTGGCAGCGCCGACGGGTACTGGGCCGGCTGCGGGACTCGGATCGCCGGAGAGACTTCCTGTGGCTCGCCGCGGGGGAAGTCTTCCTGATCGCGGCGGCGACCGGACTCGCTGCCGCACTGTCGAACACGGCGCCTCCGGTGCCGGACGAGCCTGAGCCGGTCACCTCGACGGCTGAGGCGCTGACCGACTATCCACTGCCTGCTCCGCCTGAGCTGGCGACGCTGCTGACGACCTGGCGTGTGGACGTCGCCGGAATGGCACTCGCACTCGGTCTCGCGGTCATCTACCTCTGGGTGCACCTGCGCCGCCCGTTGACGGGCACTGGCGGGCGACGCTGGCCCGTGGCCAGGACTTCGGCGTGGGTAGCGGGATGCGTGGTCATCTTTTGGGTGACGAACGGGGCACCGGGCGTGTACGCGCCGGTGCAGTTCTCCGTGCACCTGAGCCAGCACGCGCTGCTTGCTCTGGTGGCAGTGCCTCTACTGGTTGCCGGGCGTTTCGGTGATCTCGTGCGGGATCGGATCGCTCCTCGGTCGGACGGTTCGGCGGGACTGCGCGAGCTCGTCGACTGGAAGCCTCGCTCCCGTGCGGGTCGGTGGCTCGCTCACCCGGCGGTGTTGGCGCTGCTCGGCGCGGCGGGATTTGCAGCGATCTACCTGACCCCGGCGCTCGGCGCGGGGTTGCATACCGCGCCCGGCCGACTGATCGTGCTTACTGCCGCTGTGGTGGCCGGTGCTGCTGTGGCGCTGCCATTCCAGGGTAGGGCGCTGGGTGGTGGCATGGTCGCTGGGCGGGAGCGCTGGGTGGCCCTGGTTGTGGGGGCCGGCTTTCTTGCTGGGCTGGCGCTTCTGCTGGTGCTGGCGCTCCCGGTCGTGGAGCCCGACTGGTTCGCAGTCATGGGGCGGACCTGGGGCCCCGATGCGTTCGGAGATCAAAGGCTTGGTGGCCGGGTCCTGCTTGCGCTGGTTCTGACGCTGGCAGTCCTGCACGGCGCGGTCATCTCGCGATCGCGACGGAGCAGCGAAGGACTCTCCGTAGGTCGTTCCGCCTCAGCGCGGTACTGAGCCGGGTTCTGTTGCTCGCCGCGGCGTGCCGTGATGCGTTGTCCTGATCGGGTTCGTGATGGTCAGTCGGTGTTGTCACCGGGGCTGCGGCGCAGGCGGACGATGATCGCACCGATCGCGGCGAGCAGTAGGAGCAGAGCGAGGCCGCCGAGGATCATACCGAGAGGAAGGCCGCCCTCGCTCTGTTGAGCCTCTGCCGGTTCGGCAGCGGTGTCTTCCGTGCTCGGTTCGTCCGTCCCGGCGGTCGGCTCCTCGCTCTCCTTCGGCTCCTCCGATTCGGAGTCCGCTGTGGCCGTGGGCTCGGCACCGACTGTGACGGTGAAGTCGACCGTGCCTTCGATCGGGTGGCCGTCCGAGGAGACGACACGCCACAAGACCTGATAGTCATCGGCGGGCAGCGGCGGCAGGTCGATCGTGGCCGTGTTGCCGGACACGGCGGGTGTCTCGGTGAAGATCTCCTCGCCGGCGGAGGTGGTCAGTCGCACGGCCGGAGAGAGGTTGAGAACCTCATCGCTGTAGGTGAGCTCGAGCGCCTCGGGAGCCTGCTCGAGGCTTTCGCCTGCTGCCGGGTTCGAAGAGGTCAAGGTGTCGTGCGCCGACGCCGCGGGCAACAATGCGGGCACCACCAGTGGCATCAGTACGGCGGCGAGCAGCCCGAACAGGCTGGCCAGCATGATCCGCACCGCCGTCCCGGTGGTTCCGCGAGCAGCCGTCGTGTCCGCCGTCATGAACGTCTCCTCCTCGGGTGACCCCTCGTGCGGGCCGGTTTGTCCCCATGACCGGGGCGCATCGAGTGTAGCGACGTGCCACCAGCGACCCCTTCGCTCATCTCCCAGGATCGACTCGTCCAGTCCCACCCCTTTACAGAACCCCACACGACGATATCATCGCCATATGACGATTGATGCGATCCCGGCCGAGCCGCAGTTCGAGGTGGCAGACAGTCATGCCGCGCTCTTCCATGCTCTCGCCGAACCCACACGCTTGGCTCTCCTCCAGCACCTCTCGACCGGTGAGCATCGAGTTCGCGACCTTGTCGAACACATGCACCTTGCCCAGTCGACCGTCAGCAAGCATCTCTCGTGCCTGCGCGACTGTGGTCTGGTCACCGCGCGCACTGAAGGCCGCGCATCGTGGTTCGCTCTCACCGATCTGCCCCGACTGAGCGACCTACTCGAGGCGGCTGACGACCTGCTCGACACCTCCGGGACCACCCTGTCCCTGAAGAACCACCGCAACCACGAGAACCTCGAGGACGGGGACCTCTGATGAGCTCAGGACACGACCACTCGCACGGCGGCAGCGGATCGAGCACCGCCCGAACGCGACTCGCCATCGCCTTCGCGATCACCTCCGTCATCGTGCTCGCGCAAGCAGTCGGGAGTGTCGTCACCGGAAGTCTTGCCCTGCTCACGGACACTGCACACGCCCTC
>DXGD01000386.1 GCA_019114115.1 Candidatus Nesterenkonia stercoripullorum | reverse complement strand
CTGTTGCTACTGCTCTGTTGCTACCGCTCTGCTCCTGCCGCGCTGTTCCTGCCGCTGTGTCAGTCCTGCTGGAGCAGACCTGTGACGCGGTAGGGGATCACTTCGCGCAGGAACAGCGCCGTCGAGGTGCGGGAGATGCCAGGGCACAGCCTGATGACCTCACTGACCCGGTAGAGGTCCTCCGGATCTTTCGCCACCACCCGCAGCAGCAGGTCCGTGCTGCCAGCCGGCGCGAAGCACTCGAGAACTTCGGGGATGTCGGCGAGCGCCTGAATCGCCTCGGAGATCTGGTGCTGATCCAGCTCGACCTGGACGCTTGCGCCCACTGGGCGTCCCAGCGCGGCAGGTTTGACTCGTGAGCTGTGCGCCCGGAGCACCCCAGTCTCTGCCATCCGATCCAGCCGTGCCTGCACTGTGCCGCGCGCCAGGCCCAATCGTGCCGCGATCATCGCGACAGGGCGCCGCGCATCGTCGTCGAGCTCGCGAAGGATCATTCGTCCGGTGGAATCCAAAGTCTGCATTTTGCGCACTTTCAGTCAGTAGCTCGTGGAGATATTGAGCATATCGCACAATATTCTGCCGAACACTTGCACAATCTGGGCAGGTCAGTTTGAGTATGTACGGGGCAGCGGCCAGTGCTCCCCACCCCCGCATGACGATCGTCGAGGCATCACCCCGCAACGACGACCAGCAGCTCCCCACAAGGGAGTTCCGCAGGAAAGGACGACGCCGTGAGCGTTGCGCACACCTCCGCGCCCTTTACCGGGACTGCAGCCCCACCCCCGGCGGCAGTCCGCCCCGCTATACGGGCAGCGCTGGCCGGCCTGGCCCTCTTCACGCTGCTCGTCAGCGCGAACCTGGCGACGCCGCTCTTCCCGCTGCTCGAGGTGCGCTTGGGATTCGGCCCCGTCGGCACCACCATCGCCTTCTCCAGCTACGTGCTCAGCCTCATTGCGGGGTTAGTGATCTTCACGAGGTTCGCCGATGTGACGAATCGTCGCACCGTGCTGGTGACCTCGTTGCTGATCGCTGCCTTCGCCACAGCTTGGCTCGCCTATGCGCCGTCGCTGCTGTGGTTCAGCCTGGGTCGGGCGCTCCAGGGAGTCGCCATCGCCTGCGCCACAGGGATCGCCTCGGGGGCGCTCAGAGCACTCTGCTCCGGAGGCCCGCCGGTGGCGAGCAGGCTGACCCTCGTGGCCAGCGCCGGGGGCGTGGCGATGGGACCCATCGTCGGCGGAGCCCTCTCCCAGGCAGGGGACCCTGTGGCGACGCCATTCACGATCGTCGCGATCATGCTGGTCCTGCTGGTCCCAGCGATCATCCTGGCCGCCCCCTACTGGGCGTGTGAGCCCCCGGAGCCTGCGCCTGCCGCCGCTGCGCAGCCAGCAGCCGCTCCAGCGCCCGACGCTGGACGGCGACCCCGGGTGGGACCTGATGCTCAGGTGGGGCCGGGCACGCAGGCAGGACGGCAGACGCGTACTTTCTGGCACGCTGCGGCGATGGGGTTTCTCAGCTTCACGGTCTTCGGCTTCTGCCTCTCCCTGGCGCCGTCGTTCTTCTCCGCGACGCTCGGCGTGGACTCCCGGGCCGCCATCGGGATGCTCGCGGCGATCACTCTGGTCACCTCCGCTCTGGCGCAGCTGCTCCCGCTGCACGGGGCGTGGCGGTTTCCCGGCGGCCTGCTCCTGCTGATGATCAGCATGGGCGTCCTGGCCTGGGGCGGGGCCATCGGCAGTGCCGCCCTGGTCATCGGCGCGTGTGCAGCGGCCGGGATCGGCCAGGGCATTGCCTTCGCGACGGCCTTCGGCGCCGCCACCGCAGCAGTCTCCCCCGCACAGCACGGCTCCACTGTGACCAAGATCTACATCGTCACCTATCTGGGCAGCGCGATTCCGGTGCTGGCTCTAGGAGGACTGACGGAGGCGCTGGGGATTTCCCAGGCGGTGAGCCTCTTCGCCGTCGTCACCGCCGCCGGCTGCGGGGCACTCCTGGCGGCCTACCTCCTCAAGAGAAGAGCGGGCTCAGAGCACCGACCAGCTCATTGATGCCCAGGGTCACGAAGATGGCCAGCACCGCCACCATGATGCTGTTCAGCAGCCACCCATTGCGCCACTGCTTCGGCACATGGCGCGAGTTCAGCAGCAGGAGCAGGGTCGCGGCCAGGAAGGGCATGAAGAGCGAGCCCAGCACGCCGTAGGCGACGATCAGGCCGATGGGCCGCCCCAGGAGCAGCAGCACCATCGGAGGGATGGTCAGCCAGACGATATAGCCCTTGTAGTAGGTTCCGCCGAGCCGACGGCGCGAATCGTCTTCGGGGAGCCCGCGAAGCACTCCGAGATAGTCGGCGAACATGATCGAGACGCCGTTCCACACTCCGAGGATCGAGGAGAAGGAGGAGGCCCAGAAGCCGATGAGGAAGAAGTACGCCATGAAGGTGCCGTACCGGTCCCCCAGCACCTCCGCCAGGTCGACCAGGCCTGCATCGCCGTCGGCGATGGTGATCTGCGCGCTGTAGAGCAGCTCGGCTCCGACGATGAGCATGGCGACCACGAAGATGCCCGACATGACGTAGGCGACGGAGTTGTCGATACGCATCACCCGCATCCACCGCGGCGTGGACCAGCCCTTCTCCCTCAGCCAGTACCCATAGGCTGCCAAGGTGATGGTGCCGCCGACGCCGCCGGCGATCCCGAGCGTGTAGATCAGCGCTCCCTCGGGAATGGTGGGGATCATGCCACGGGCGATCTCGGCGAGGTTCGGCACGGTGACGATCGCGGACCCGACCACGGTCAGGAACATCAGGCCGACGAAGAAGGCAATGATGTACTCGAAGGCCTTGTACTTGCCGTACCAGACGATGGCGGCGCCCATCAGCCCGGAGATCCCAGCGAAGACCCAGATCGGGACGCCGGGGAACAGGGCGTTCAGCGGCAGCGCCGTCGACGACATTGCCGCAGCTCCGTACACGAAGCCCCACACGATGATATAGGGACCGAAGTAGATCGCAGTCCAGACGCCCAGGGAGCGCCATCCTTCGAAGATCGTGCGCCCGGTTGCGAGGGTGAAGCGCCCGGCGCCCTCGACCAGAGCAATCTTGATCAGCACACCGGCGACGGCGGCCCACAGCAGCGTGTACCCGAACCGGCTCCCGGCGACCAGTGTGGCGATGAGGTCACCTGCCCCGATGCCTGTCGCGGCGACGACGAGGCCGGGCCCGACGAGCTTCCAGCGGGGGCCGCTGGCTTCGCTGCCCGGTTCGCTACCGGTGGCCCTGTCTGTCCCGTCCGGCGGGCGGTCCGGCGGATTGTCTGCGGGATGACTCGCCCGATTGCTGCCGAGGTGGGCGGACGGGACGTTGTCCGGCTCAGGGCCCGAGTGCGCGCCCTGCGGTGATGAGGGATCATTCATGGCCGGTAGATTAACACCATGGGTGTGCTCCAGAACACAGTCCCCGGCCAGGTGCCCGAACCGATGCACCCCTCCGCCTGTCCGGCAGCCGGTGTGCGGGGCTCGTCATCCGCACAGCACAACGCCCTAAGGCCCCGGATGACGCCGGAACCTTAGGGCGTTACTGCGAAGGCGCTGCTGCGAGGCATCGTCCAGCGGCCGTGACACCGCGCTGGCTGCATATTCACTGGCTCATAGACAGCCGCATATACAGCGCCGCCTGCACCGCGCTAGCGTCACACGGCGCTGCTGGCCGAGCGTGCGGGCCACGGCCCGACGGGCTCCCGCTTAGGCGGAGCGATATCCCCGCCGTGCAGCTCGTCCACGTCACCGACGTCGTGAATATCCCCGATCCGGTGCACTTTGACCATGTTCGTGGTGCCGGCTTGCCCTGGAGGCGACCCGGCCGCGATGACGACCATATCGCCGATATGCGCGATGCCTTCTTCGAGCAGCTGCTTCTCAACCTGGCCGGTCATCTTGTCCGTGTGGGAGGCGAATTCGACCCAGCGCGGCTGCACACCCCAGCTCAGGCACAGGATGTTGTGCGTGTGCTCTTTGTGCGTGAACGCGAAGATCGGCTGCTGGGGGCGAAGCCGGGAGAGCCTGCGGCCCGAGTCGCCCGAGCGGGTGAACGTTGCCAGATAGCGGATTTCGAGCTGATCGGCCATCTCGGCTGCCGCACGGGTGATGGCACCACCGCGAGTGCGCGGCTTGGTGCCCAGGGCCGGGATCCTGCTGAGCCCCTTGGTCTCCGTGGTCTCGATGATCGAGGCCATCGTCTCCACCGTCCGGACGGGGTACTTGCCCACTGAGGTCTCTCCGGAGAGCATGACCGCGTCCGCGCCGTCGAGCACTGCGTTGGCGCAGTCCGATGCTTCCGCGCGGGTCGGGCGGGGGTTGTCGACCATCGACTCCAGCACCTGCGTGGCCACGATGACAGGCTTCGCCCAGCGACGGGCCAGCTCGATGGCACGCTTCTGGACCAGCGGGACCTCTTCCAGCGGCAGCTCGACGCCGAGGTCACCACGGGCGACCATCACCGCGTCGAACGCGTCGACGACGTCCTGCAGCGCGTCCACAGCCTGCGGCTTCTCGAGCTTGGCGATCACCGGGACGCGGCGTCCCTCTTCGTCCATGATCCGGTGGACGGCGTCGATATCGGCGGCGTCCCGGACGAAGGAGAGGGCGACCATGTCGAAGCCGGTCCGAAGAGCCCAGCGGAGGTCCTCTTCATCCTTCTCACTGAGCGCGGGCACGGAGACTGCCACGCCGGGCAGGTTGATGCCCTTGTTGTTCGAGACCGCTCCTGGCACGACGACCTCGGTGATCACGTCGGTGTCGGTGACTTCCACTGCGCGCAGGGCCACTTTGCCATCGTCGATGAGCAGAGTGTCACCGGGGTGGACGTCCCCGGGGAGTCCCTTGAACGTCGTCGAGCAGCGCTCTTTGGTGCCTTCGATGTCCTCAACGGTGATCGTGAAGCGATCCCCCTCGGCCAGCAGATGCTCCCCCTCGATGAACCGGCCCAGTCGGATCTTGGGTCCCTGGAGGTCAGCGAAAATCGCCACTGCCTGGCGCAGGTCCTTGGAGACCTCGCGTACGGTGTTGTAGGTGTCCTCATGGACGGCGTAGTCGCCGTGGCTCATATTGACGCGGGCCACATCCACTCCCGCTTCCACCAGCGCTCGAGTGGTCTCGTACCCGGCAGTGGCTGGCCCGAATGTGGCCACAATCTTTGCGTGTCTCATGCATCACCTTGTCGTTGGGATCGGTTCAGTTGGATAGTTCTCCGCTGATCTCCCCTGGCACGACACTGGACCAGAGCTGGAACCACCTACGAGCTTAGCGCAGGCAGACCCCACCCTCATACCTTGACAAACCACGATGGCCCCGGTGGTCGCGGCGGACGAGCTGTGCGCCGCGACCACCGGGGCCTCACGGAACTGCCGTTCGGCAGGTTCCGCGTACTCGACTCAGGCGGAGAGCGAGATCGCCCGATCGGTCGGCTTCACCGGGGCCGGAAGTCGAGACGTCCCCTCGAGGTACTCGTCGACGGCCTTGGCAGCTGATCGTCCCTCAGCGATGGCCCACACCACCAAGGATGCGCCACGGCCGGCGTCCCCGATCGAGAAGACGCCGTCGACGTCTGTCTGATAGTCCTCACGGCGCGCGAGGTTTCCCCGCTTGTCAAAACCGGCTTGGACCTGATCCTTCAGCGTGTCCTGCTCTGCGCCGGTGAAGCCCAGCGCGAGCAGCACCAGGTCGGCGGGGAACTCGCGTTCGGTGCCCGCTCGTGGTGTGCGGGAGCCGTCGTCGTTGTACTGGGTCTCGGCGACGCGGAGAGCCCGCACGTGCCCGTTCTCATCTCCGAGGAACTC
>DXGD01000038.1 GCA_019114115.1 Candidatus Nesterenkonia stercoripullorum | reverse complement strand
ACTCCAGGTCAGCACCGAGTTGGCTGTATCCGACCAGAACCGAGCCTGCGACCGTGGAGAGCCCTCCGACCATGACCGCGAAGAGCTCCGACTTCGTCATCCCCGCGATATAGGGCCGGATCACCAGCGGGGCCTCCGTCTGGCCCACGAAAATATTGGCGGCCGCGTTCATGGATTCCGCACGGGAAGTGCCTAGGACCTTCTGCAGGCCGCCGCCGATGAACCGCACCACCAGCTGAAGGATCCGCAGATGATACAGGACAGCGGTGAGCGAGGCGAAGAAGATGATGATGGGCAGGACCGTCAGCGCGAAGGGCGCGCCCCCGGCCTCCACGAGATCACCGAAGAGAAAGTCGATCCCGGCCTGCGCTTGGTCGATGACGGCCTGGACACCACGAGTCACGGCACCCAGCGCCGTCTGGCCCCAGGGCACGTACAGTACCAGCACGGCAAAGAAGACCTGGATGCCTAAGGCCACCAGGACAGTTCGGACTTTGATTTTGCGTCGGTCGACGGAGAGCAAGAGGGCTAGGCCCAGGACCACGGTCATGCCGAGGATCCCCCACAGGATATTGATCATGAGATCACCCTATGGACAGCGCAATACCCCCGTCCAGGATTTCGGACCATGAGCTTGGCGACGCTCAGCCCCCGGTCAGCACGGTCCTCGCCCTCTCAGGGTAGTTCGTCACGATCTGGGGAACGCCGCACTGGGCAAGCAGAGCCATGTCCTCACGCGTATCTGCGTTCCAGGCCCGCACCTGGATCCCCCTGCTGAGCCACGCCGAGATCTCCGCACGATGACGCCGCACAAAGCCCATATCCGGAACGGCGATGCCGACCTGTTCGTTCCAGACCAATGCCTGCGCGTCACGGGAGATGCCTCGTCGCACTGCGGCACGCATCCGGCCCAGCGGGCCATTCCTGCGTCCGTGCCGTTGGCCCTGTTGCGAATCGAGCATCGCACTGGTGAACACTGCACCCAGCGCCTCGGGCGGCACCACGGTGCTCAGGTGCATGAGAGCTGCCGGGGTGAAACTCATGAAGCTCACGGAGATGCGGCAGCCCGGGCGCTGCCGCTCCCCCGCCACCGGAATCGTGGACGTCTTCGGATCCCAGCCGGCCTCCAGCAGGACAGCCAGCACGCGCTCCTCCACGGCACGGCCGAAGGGAGAGGGGTGCTTCAGCTCGATCGCCAGGGCGATATCGCGACCCCGCTCGGCCAGGAGGCCGATGACCTCCTGGAGCGTCATCAGCTGCTCGGAGGCGTCGCCGTACTCCGCCGGCACCTGCGGGGAATGCCACGAGTGGACATCCAGCTGGCGCAGCTGCGCCAGGGTGTGGTCCGCTACGGCGCCGGTGCCATTCGTCGTCCGGTCCAGTGTCGGATCGTGGAGGCACACGACCTCGCGATCGCGCGTGAGCTGGACGTCGATCTCAATTCCGTCGACCCCCGCCTCGCATGCGGCCGCATAGGCCGCGCGGGTGTGTTCGGGGTACGCACCGGAGGATCCCCGGTGAGCAAAGACACGGGGACGGCCGGTGCTCTGGCCCATCGCGCGGGTCACCTTCTCGTTCCTCGGAGCAGCGTATGTGGAGATCACGCACCACACGCTACGGGCGGCGGGACAACACCAGACGACGTCGAAGCAAACGACTCGCTAATACTGCTGGTCAGCCGTTCGTCTTGCGCTCGGAATCTGCGCTGTCCTGCGCGAGCTGCTTCTTCGCCGAGGAGCTGCCGGTCGCGATCTTCGCGGCTTTCTTCCGCGTACGGCGGTCCTTGCGATCAGCCCTCAGCCGCTCACGTTCGAGCGCCCGCTTCATGTCGTTGACGAGCGCGGCAGGGGTCTCCTCCGGGATCTCGCCGAATGTCTCACGCGCCGTGGTCACGATGCGCTTCGCGACGGCACGATTGGCGAGCCCGCCGACTACTGCGCCGATGCCGAAGGGCACAGCGCGCGCCATCATCGATGTGCCCTGCCGGACGAAGAACCGGCGCACGAATCGGCGTCTGATCTGGGCGATGATGATCCCTGCAAATCCGGAGGACTGCGCTGAGACGTTCATCGGCACGAGTGTGGAGAACGGCCCGCCGCCTGTGCCGGAGGCCTGCTGCGAGAGTTCTCCGAGCAGCTGACGCCCCTCTTTTCCGAGCATGACGCCCATGACCAGGACTTTGGCTTTCTCCGTGTCCTCCGTGGAGATCCCCGAGAGCTCCGCCACTGATTGGGCGTACAGCGCAGAGATTTCCAGGAATCCGCCGGTGGCCACCGCCGAGAAGCCCAGGGAAGCCACTGTGCCGACCCCGGGCACCGCCGCGGTCATGCCGATCAGCGCGCCTCCGCCGGTCATGGCCCGCACGAAGTCCTTGTCGAGTTCGGCGACGAGCTGGGCATTGTTCAACGTCGGGTGGGCCTTGCGCAGCCGACGCAAATGGGCAAGCACCAGTGGCCGCTGCACCGTCACCGCTCTGGTGAGCCAGCGTTCAGCGTTCCCGGTGAGCTCACCGCCGTCGTCGAAGGCGTGGCGGTGGACTGCGGAGAAGGCGCGCTGGGCCACGAATCCCGTCGCGGCCGTGCGCATCAGCGACTTGCGTCGCCTGCGGCCGGCTCGCGAATCGGCTGGGTTGCGTTCGGTCATACTGTGGGAGGCCATATCCACCAGTCTAAACTCCGTGGCTGAGGATGGGCGTCCAGACTTCAGCCGCGTGCTTCAGCTACGTGAGAGTGCTTCAGCTGCGCGGAATATCGAGCCAGACCAATCGGTCGCTGATCGCTTGATCCGAACCCGGCTGTACGAGGTCAGCGCCGTACTCCCCCTCGGCCGGCCAGAAGACGCCGCTGTCGCCGATGTCCATGCTGGCCCCGGGCAGGATGAACGCGGAGCGGACGTCCATGCCGTCGTCGACCGCACGAGTGGCCCTGCTTTGACTACCACCGGAGCCCACGGACCGGGAACTGAGCGGTTCTTCGGTGACTGCCTCAGGCTCGGGATCCTGGACAGCCTGCGAGTCCAGCAGCTCTGCTAAGTCTTCGTTGGCGCTTCCGGGAAGGTCGTACTGCGTGGCCGGCTCACCCATATAGACGAACTCGCTGCCGGTGCCCGGGGCGGGGTCGCCGTCGTCGTCGGTCAGGTACCAGGCTTCGCCGGCCAGATAGTCGGCGATCATGCGTCGCTCGTCGTCACCGCGGTCTGCATCGACATCAGCGGGGTCCTGGGGCCGCGCGAGGCTGCTGGCGACGACGTTCACCGTGCGTTCTGAATCCTCGCCGGCGTCAACGGTCAGCGGGACGTCCCAGAACGCGGCGCTGGTCAGGCGCATGACCGACCGTTCCAGGTCGGAATACTCCGAAGAGCCGGCTGCGCTGTCGGGAAGGTCCTCCCAGAGGAACTCCTGGAACGTGCGTACGCCCTTCTCCTCGATCGGGAACGACGAGAACAGGATCATGCCGTGCTGGCCCGGATGCTCCCCGTAGCCGATGCTGTCCCCAGGCCCACCGACGACGCCGTCGCCGTCGAGATCCGCCCCGGACTCGTTGCCTGAGTTGCTCGGTCCGGCGTAGACGTAGGGGTAGTCCAGCCCCTCCTGGCCGTTCTGGCCGACCTCGAAGTATTTGCTGCGCAGGGTCTCGGCGATCTCCTCATCACCGTCGGAGGTGATCCCGGTGACCAGCAGAACATCGGGACGGTTCAGCTGCGCCGCCTCAGCCAGGCTTCGCGCCGGAGGGAAGACGCCCGTGCCGAGGTCTTCAAGGAGCTCCTCTTCAGTGGAACTGGTCATTCCGGCGCGTACAGTGCCCACACGGATATCGTCAGAGGACTTCTCCACGGTCACGTCGAGGGGATCGCCGGGAGAATCCGCGGGCGCGGAACCGGCACCTTCGGCGTCGGCATCGTCACCTGCGACGTCGGCCTCGGTGTCGGCATCATCAGCTGAGCTCTGGGCGGTCGTGGGCTGCGGCTGACCTGCGGAGAATGTCCCGTCCGACGCACCAGAGTCCCCTCCCGACCGGGGAAGCTCCGTCGGGTCCATGAGCGCCGTCGCCTGGGTCTTCGCACCCTCAGGAGTAAAGTCCGCAGCTGCCCCTGCCGTGATGCCCAGGAGAACGACCAGTGCAGTGGAGGTACACGTAGCCGCTTTGACGATGAGCTGCTTTCGGGCAGCGCTCGCTGTTCGGCTCTTGGGCATGAGTAATACCGTAACCCTGCAGGTGGCCCACACCAACCTGGTTGAGCCGCTTCTGGCAAGGAGTTACCAAGGTGTAATGGAGCCCCGACTCACGCACTCTGAGCGAAATATTGCCTTGATGGGGGAAACGAGGGGATGAACAATGTTCATTTTTAATGTGATACCGGGGCCGGGACCACCAGGGCCACTACACCCCGAAGCGCTCACTCCTGCTCGGGATGCCTGCTGAGGTGCACCACCGCGGCTATGAGGCCTCCCCACACCAGAACTATCGAAACCACCATCATCACTATCGCTGAAGTGCCCATAATGCGGCCTCTCCTCTCTGTACTTTCCTCATGCGCTGGAGCTCATGCCGTCATCGCCATTTCCTGGACAATGCCGCCGCGGGGGTCTCACCGCTGGCCCCCAGCTGCGTCGTCGTGTCCCGAATCCACGTGGGTCGACGATGCCCCCGCCGTCGCCCGCCTCGCGGAGCCCGAGCGCTGCGCAGGCTCACCGGATTCAGCCTGGGTATACAGAGCCGACCTCGAGGACCACGGGAGCAGCGTCATGACCAGGGCGAAGGCGACGACGAGTCCGATCGCACCCCAACCGAAGATCCCGACCGCCCAGGAGTCGAAGCCCCCGTAGCCCTCGGTGATCTTGGAGCGCACATCGGTGATGAGCAGCGCTCCCAGGACAATCGGCACGACAACTCCCAGCAGGACGTACCAGATAGTCCCGAGCTTGAACGAGCCGTACTGGTTCAGGTGCGCCGCGAATATGGGCAGCTTCCGATAGACCCAGCTCACCAGGACGACGGCGATGAGGGCTCCAGCAACGATCCCGATGTTGTTGGCGAAGGCGTCGACGATGTCCAGGATCGTGATCCCGGAGACGCCTCCGATGAGCACGACGGAGATCACCGCTGTCAGGCCACCGACGATTCCGACGGTCAGCGGACGCGACCACCCGGTCTTGTCTTTCACAGCCGAGATGACGACTTCCAGGATCGAGATCTGCGAGGTGATGCCGGCAAAGACGAGGGAGCCGAAGAACAGCACGCCCACCAACGCCGACGCGGGTGCTTCGGAGATGATTGCCGGGAATCCGATGAACGCCAGCCCGATGCCGCCACTCACGACTTCGTCCACTCCAGTGCCAGCGGTGAAGGCCAGGAAGCCCAGCGCGGCGAAGACGCCGATACCGGCCAGAATCTCGAAGGATGAGTTCGCGAAACCCACCACCAGGCCCGAGCCTGTCGCATTCGACTTCTGCTTCAAGTACGAGGCATAGGTGATCATGATCCCGAAGCCGATAGAGAGGCTGAAGAAGATATGCCCGTAGGCCTGGATCCAGATCTGCGGATCTGCCATCGCTCCCCAGTCCGGGGTGAAGAACTGGTTGAGGCCATCGGCCGCCCCGTCGAGCGTCACTGAATAGGCCACAAGAATGAGGAACATCAGGAACAGGACGGGGATACCGATGATCGATGCCATGGCGATCCCGCGTTTGATCCCCAGTGCCAGGCACACCAGGATCACCACCCACACAGCGATCAGGGGCCAGCCCACCTGTGCGACGAAGTCCACGGCAATGGGCTCACCGCCGACGCCGCCGTCGTTGGACTCAAGGTACTGACCCATGAAGAATCCTTCTGGGTCGTCCCCCCATGCCAGCGTGAAGGAGAAATAGGCATAGCACGCTGCCCAGGCGATGATCGCCGCATAGTAGAGGGCGATCAGGAAGCACACACCCACTTTGAACCAGCCCAGGATCTCGGCGGAACGGTGAAGCCGCTTGAGCGCCAAGGGCGGCGAGCCGCGATACTTGTGCCCGATGGCGTAGTCGAAGAACAGAATGGGCAGACCCGCCGTGAGCAGTGCGATGAGGTAGGGAACCAAGAAGGCTCCGCCGCCGTTCTCATACGCCACATAGGGAAACCGCCAGATGTTCCCCAGCCCGACCGCTGAGCCTATGGCTGTGAGGATGAAGGCTTTCTGCCCGGTGAAGGACTCACGCGTGCCGGTGGCCCGGCTCGACGATGAGGAAGGTGCCGCTGAACTCATGTCCCCTCCGAAAATATGAATGGCCCCGGTCGCTCCATATCCGCGTGACGAACACCAGGTGAGCTATAGCATCTCAGAGTTCACCCCCAGCGTCACCCTTCTATTGCGCAGTGTTGCTCACGAGACCCCTCACACTGCGCGCAAGCCCACGCTCACCCGCTTGACTTGCAATGAGTCCGCGAGTAATGCCTAAATAGGCTGTAGCTATTTGTGTGACTCGCCCTTCTGTCACCCGCACCTTGGGCTCTGACGGTCCGCTGGCGAGCTGTTCTGCCACCGTCCCGTGGCTCCACGACGCGGCGCGCTCACTGACCCTGCGCCGCCTAAAGAGGAGGAATCCATGGCTTCGCCTTCCGAAGCTCACCTCAGAGACTGGTCCGTAGCTGACGCCTGGCGCGGCTTGAAGAAACCTGTCTTCATACCGTCGATCCTGATCATCGTCGGCGCACTGATATTCGCCACCTGGTTCGGCAGCACCTACGGAGACGAAGCCTTTGAGAATCTGAACACAGTCATCGTCGACGGCGTCGGCTGGTGGTATGTGCTTTCTGCCACCGCATTCGTGATCTTCGCCCTCTGGGTGGGCCTCTCCCGGTCCGGGCGCATCAAGCTCGGACGTGACGACGAGGAACCGGAATTCTCCGTCATCTCCTGGTTCACGATGCTCTTCGCCGCGGGCATGGGCATCGGTCTGGTCTTCTGGGGCGTGGCGGAGCCGCTGAACCACTTCAGCGCACCGCCGGAGACCACTGGCGAAGTCGGCTCCGATGCCTCCGGGGAGGCCGTGATGGCCTCTCAGAGCGCTCTGGAGGGCAGCGCCATCGGCGAGTCGCTCTTCCACTGGGGCCTGCACGCGTGGGCAATCTACGTCGTCGTGGGTCTTGGCCTGGCGTACATGACCTTCCGTCGCGGACGTCCGCTGTCCATGCGCTGGCTGCTCGAGCCCATCTTCGGACGCAAGCTCACCGAGTCCTGGGTCGGGCACGTCATCGACATCGTCGCGATCGTGGGCACCGTGTTCGGCGTGGTGACCTCGCTTGGACTTGGCGTGCAGCAGGTGGTCGCCGGCCTGAGCTTCATGGGCTGGGCCGAGGAGTCCCAGGGACTGCTGACCGCACTGGTCATCGGCATCATGGCGATCGCCACGTTCTCCGTGGTCAGTGGCGTGCACAAGGGGCTCAAGTGGCTATCCAACTTCAATATGCTGATGGCTGCAGTGCTCGCGCTGTTCGTCCTTCTCGCGGGTCCCACCCTGTTCCTCTTCCAATCACTGGTGGCTAACACCGGTGAGTACGCGATGGCGTTCCCGCAGTTCATGTTCGAGACCGGCGCCGACTTCGCCGGTGACACTGAGGGCAGCTGGTCCGCCGACTGGACCATCTACTACTGGGGATGGTGGATGAGCTGGTCCCCCTTCGTGGGCATGTTCATCGCGCGAATCTCCCGCGGCCGCACGATCCGCTAGTTCGTGTTCGGCGTGCTGCTGGCACCGACGATCATCGCTATCATCTGGTTCACGATCTTCGGCTCCTCGGGGATCTGGTACCAGGTCACCGAGAACGTCATGCTCGAGGACGACGGCTCGGTGGGAACGGACACCGCCCTGTTCACCCTGCTGGGGCAGCTGCCGCTGGCGTCGATCACGGCCTTCGTGGCGGTGCTGGTGATCATCTTCTTCTTCATCACCTCTGCGGACTCCGGCTCACTCGTTGTCGATGTGCTGGCCTACGGGGGCCGGCCGGAGACTCCGAGGCTGACTCGCGTGTTCTGGACGGTCCTCATCGCCGTGGCATCCATCGTCCTGCTCACCGCCGGCGGAGAGGCTGCCGACGCCGCGCTGCGCGTCCTGCAGGTCGCCTCGATCTCTGCGGCGGCTCCGCTGTCGATCGTGCTGGTGCTGGCCATGATCGCGCAGATCAGGGTGTATCACTACGAAGGCGCCACGATGCCGCGCTATGTCAGGATCAGACCACAGGCATCGAAGTCTGCCCTGGTCAGCGCAGCACGCGATGTAGCCGGCTCGGATGAGGAGGCTGCCGTGAAGCGTACGCTGCGGCAGATCCTCAGCGCACAGAGCCGGTCACTGGCCGGCTCCATGGGAGCCACATCCGCCACCTTCGGCGGCCTGTCCTCCTCGAAGGCCCAGGATGACGCCGCGGCCGGCCGCAACGGCAGCGACGACATGGTCTTCGCCGTGCACGACATCCCGGCCAGTGCGACCACCGTGAACCGTGAGACCGGCGTCATCGACTGGGACAGGGAGGACGCCTACCACGATCCGATCGAGCACGAGGTCTTCGAGACGCCTGAGTACGCGGAGTCTGCCGCGGGGCAGCAGTATGCCTCGGAGCAGCTCTACGAGGAGACCGTCTCGTCGTCGATACCGATCGTATCGGCAGATGGCAGCGCTGAATCAGATTCAGATGCTGACGCTGACGATTCCGAGGAGAAGCGAGACTCCTAGGCTCTGCAGCCCCCTCCGATACGCCGAATGCCCGGCCTCACACAATGTGAGGCCGGGCATTCGGCGTATTAGCACCACGGGCGGCTTCCTCATGTGCCCGCAGCACGCTCACTCAGCGGACTGTCACTCCGGGTTGAAGGTCGCGGGGTCACCGCCTGTGCGCTCGCCCCGGTCCAGGCCATCGATCGCCGTCAGCTCGTCGGTCGTGAGCTCGAAGCCGAAGACGTCGAAATTCGAGGCGATCCGGGAATCCGTGACGGACTTCGGGAACAGGATCCGCCCCCGCTGAAGATGCCAGCGGATGATCACCTGCGCGGGGCTGACGCCATGCGCCTCTGCGGCGTCGGCGACCGGGGCATCCTCGAAGGTGCCCCCACGGCCCAATGGCGTCCAGGCCTGCGTCGCGATGCCGTGACGCGCATTGGCCTCGGTGATGTTGCGCTGCTGGAGGGCGGGGTGGACCTCGATCTGGTTGACCGCGGGGACTCGCTCACCCTGGGCGACGACCCGGTCGAGATGCTCCGGGAGGTGGTTGGACACGCCGATCGAGCGGGCCAGGCCAGCATCGGCGAGATCTTCCAGCCCCAGCCATGCATCCAGATACCGTGTGGTGGCAGGGGCAGGCCAGTGGGTCAGGTACAGATTCACATAGTCGAGCCCGAGCTTCGCCAGGGAAGTCTCCATCGCCCGCTTAGCTTCTGCGCGGCCGAAATCAGCCACCCAGAGTTTCGTGGTGATATACAGCTCATCGCGCGGTATGCCGGAGTTCGCAATGGCACGGCCGACACCTTCCTCATTGCCGTAGATCGCGGCAGTGTCGATATGCCGGTAACCCACTTCGAGGGCCTTCGACACCACTCGCTCCGCCTCATCCGCAGGCACTTGCCAGACGCCGAAGCCCAGCTGCGGGATCTCGGTTCCATCGTTCAGACTGATAGTCGGGACAGTCGCCATCCTTGATGACCTCCTGAAACGTGTCGGGGTGCAGGCGCCAACGGCCCGCACCTGGACGAACCGCAGCCGGGCCGCATTCATTCCAAGCTGCCGCATTTTCTGCGTTCATCGCTCATTCCAGGCGCGTGAGGGTCACGCGCAGAACCCTCCGCTCCGGGCAGCTGTGTTCTATCCTCAGGGGATTTCCGTGCGATACGCTGTCACTGCCCTACCAGCTAGAGATATCTGACATCAGAGAGCGAGGTCCACTGATGACGGTGACCGCATCGCAGGCTGTCCCCCGCACCGAAGTGGTGGGGCGCTCCATCCTGGTGGTCGCCGCTCTGACCACCGCTGTGATGGCAGGCATCGCCATCGGCCAGCTTGGCGGTGCGACGTCGCAGACCATTATCAACGAGACCACCAGCGCCTTGAGCTTGGCGGTCTTCGCAGGCCTCTTCGCCCTGCTGGCCTGGCGACCGGTGAGCTACCCCGGAGTGATGGAGCTGTGCTTCGGTCTGAAGCTGGGCATCGCGCTCATCGCCCTGGGGCAGCGTGAAGCCGACGGAGCCTGGCTGGCCATTATCGTCAACGGGCTCATCGCGCTCGGGCTCCTCGTGGCCTACGTCCTGCTGCGATGCTACCGCGCCTGGCACCGGCAGGCGTTCGTCAGGGACTCAGTGCGGAAGGGCTCCACGGAGAAACGGTCAGCGCCCAAGGGCGCTGCGGCGAAGGCTCCCGGCGCGAAGAAGGACGCCGGCGGCGGGACGCCGCCCGCTCAGGCCGCAGCGAAGAAGCCGGTCACGCCACCTCCACCAGAACAGCCCGGCGGCGGGGCCGCGGGGCAGCGACCGCCGGGGCAGGACCCATCAGCACAGGACCCGTCAGCGCAGGGCACCGCGGGCGGCCCTGCGGCCTGACCCACCCGACTGCCCGCAGATATTATCTGCGGCGGCGGGCATGCGCGGTGGTCATGCGCGGTGGGCATGCGCGGTGGGCATGTTCAGTCAAGCTGCACGCGAGTCGTGTCCGGGGCCAGCCTCAGCATGACAGCCACTGCTATGACGACTCCCACCAGACACACCGCGAAGGCCCCCGCAAGACCGAGAGCCGGCTCCAGCCAGGCGACGAAGAGCAGCGGGCC
>DXGD01000385.1 GCA_019114115.1 Candidatus Nesterenkonia stercoripullorum | reverse complement strand
GGCCATCGCTCCGGCTTTGATCTGCGCCCGATCCGCGAAACCGAGTCCATCCGGAGCAATCTGGCCCAGTTCGGCGAGCGCCTCGGCGGCCGCCTTATTGTCCTCAGTACGGATGACACGATCGACGAAGCCGACGGTGAATTCCAATCCGCGGGGGTGGGAGAGCACAGCTGCCAGACGCTGCGCCGAGGCATGTGGTGTCACGCCTGAATCCTCAGTGCGGCGCAGCCAGTGCCCTACCTGGGCCACTGCCGCCTCGCCGATCCGGTCGAGCTCCTCACGGACCTCTGCTGCATCGAGCCGTGCCTCGGCTCCTGCCTGTGTAGCCGCCTCTGACATGGTGTCCTCCAATCGGGGCCTGCTGGCAGTGCGCATGCCCACCACACAAGGTGACGGTCACTGGCAGCCAGCGAGGTCAGGTATACGACGGCCCGGCACGCAGACTGCCTATGGGAGCAGCCGCGCCGAACTGGCGTCGGATCATTGCTCCCAGTGTGAGAGTCCCCATACCCAGCTGGGAATACTCCGTGACCCGCCAGCTATTCAGAATGAGTCAAAAAGACGGGATACTGGACGCATGCATCGAGCCAGCCTGATACCCCGTGCAGCACGCGGCTCTGCTGCGACGAGCGGCGCCGCAGCTCCCCGCCGAGGCCGCCCACGGATCCAGGAGACCGCCACCGATATCGTGGCCAGCGTCCTGGTCACTGCCGGACCCAGAGTCGGCAGCTCGGAGTACTCCACGCGGCAGATCGCCCAGCTCACCGGACTGAGCCAAACAGTGGTCAGCCGGGCGATACACGCGATCAGGTCGTCAGGCAGCATCGAGACCCCTCCGGCTCACCCGCAGAGGCTTGATTCGCCGAGTCGACAGGAAGCGCCTGACGAGACGGGCGCACTGCAGGTGGACGCCGTGCGGGTCGCATTCCCCCTGATCATGATCACCTTCGGCGCCGCGGAGCATGTCACCAGAGGACACCAGCAACGGGCGACGCAGCGACGCTGCGCAGCGCTGATGGCCGGGCTGCATATCTCCGGCGCCGTCGACTGGAGCCCGGCCGGCACCCCTTCTCCTCCTGATCAGGCTCGTCCGCTAGATGCGCAACTCCGGGCGCAGCATGCCTTCGAGGGTCCGTTGACCGTCGTGTGGCACCCGGACCACGGCACCTGGGACGAGTTTCGTCGTCGTACTGCTGCGCTGCTGGATCGATGTGCGCCGGACGTCAACTCCCTGCCCGGTTCGCTGCTTCGCCAGATAGCTCGCAGGGCCGGCCGCGGGCTGCACGGACTGAGCTGGAGCCGTCATACGGAGTCCGAGAAGTCGACAAGTGGCGACATTTTTGACTCAAATATGGATAGTTCTCAGCCCACACCCGAAGCCGCCCAGGCCTCCGTCCGTCAGTGGCTGCCCCGCCCCGGCCTGTCCGTGACCGAGCAGATCGCCATCGCCCTGCGCCAGGAGATCACGAATTCCGGATTCAGGCCCGGCGACCGTCTGGCCCCATCGGCGCTGGCCGGGTCGTTGACGCTGAGCGCGAGCACGGTGCGTGCTGCGATGCGACGCCTCAGCGACGACGGGCTGCTGATCCACTCAGAGGGAGCCTTCTTCATTCCGGCCATCAGCGGCGTCGACGTCATCGACCTCTATGCTGCCCGCCTGCACACCGGGATCGTCCTGCTGCGCGGCTGCGCCACACAGCCCCGGCACCGTCTGCTGGCTGCCCGGCTGGCGCTCTCCGCGGTGGAGACCGCGGCGCGGCGCGGCACCCGCAGCGACGTCGGGCATGCCGACCTGCAGTTCCAGCACGAGCTGGCCGACGGTTCCGGTCTCGTGCAGTCGGCCCGCAGCTTCCATGCGCTCACGCTGCGGCTGCGCATGTTCATCTCGATCCTGCAGCTGGACTACAGTCCGGCCATCGACCGCATCCTCAGCGACGACCGGCAGATCCTGGCCGCAGTCCTGGACGGCCGGACTGAGGACGCCGTCCGGATCTTCCGGGCCAAGCTGGACCACGCGGTGCGGCATATGTGCGCCGTCGCCCCCGACACGTTCGACGCGCGGCTGTGGGAGCGCCTGATCCGCTGAGCTGGACGTCCCATGTGCCGCTCGCAGGAGACCTGTCGAAGTGACTGCGAGCCGCCCGGCGGGAGGGCCAGGATCTGAGAGACTAGCAGCTATGATTTCTCGGACTCAGGGCATTCTGCTCATGGTTCTGGGGACGATGGCACTGGCTGCATCGGCCTCCATCATCGCGGCGATCGACGGCGAGCCGCTCAGCGTGGCGGCCTGGCGGTGCCTCTTCGCTGTGCCGATGCTGGCGCCCTTCGCATGGTGGGAATACCGCAGGCACCGGATCGCGCACGATCGCAGCCGGGGTGAGCGCCGGTCGCGTGAGCGCAGCCCGGCCGGCCCTGAGGCCCACACCGGGGCCGGCTCCGCAGTCACCGCTGACGCGGGCACGGCCACCTTCATCCCCCGGCGCACGATCATCGGGGCCACGGTCGCGGGAGTCGCGCTGGGCGCGGACTATTCCTTCTACAACGTCGCCATCGAGGGGATCGGGCCAGGACTGGCGACCGTGCTGATCAACTTGCAGCTGGTGATACTGCCGCTGATCGCCTGGGCCGTCGACGGGGTGCGCCCGATGCGACAACTGGCAGTCATCGTCCCGCTCATGCTCTTCGGGGTCATCATGACGGCGGGCATCTTCGCACCCTCAGCATCATCGGCTCCGGGAGCGTCCGGGACGGGCGTCCCGCTGAGCGGAGTGCTCGCGGGCATCGCGGCGGGCGCGGGCTATGCCACGTACCTGGCCATCATCCGGCGAACGGCGCCGACGACGTCGCGCCCTGCGCCATTCACGGTGCTGGCCACCGTGTGCCTCTCGGCCGGGCTGGTCTGCCTCCTCGGCGCCGCGGTGAGCGGGCGCCTGAGTGTTCCCCACACAGCGCCCGAATGGGGGTGGCTGCTTGCGCTGGCCCTGATCGGCCAGGTCATCACCTACTTGTGCTTCAACACCGCGATGACGGCGATCACCGAGACCGCATCCAGCACGCTCATGCTCCTCTCCGCGGTGTTCGCCCTGGCGATGGCGGCGATCTTCTTCGGAGAGCTCCCCACCGTGTGGCAGCTGGTCGGCTGCGCGCTGATCCTGGCCGGTGCATGGTGGGCCTCGATGCTCGCCGCCCGCCACGCACGCGCCGTGCGACGGCTCCACGGAACGGGAAAGCCATGAGGAACGAGCTGAAGCCCCACCCGTGAGGCTGTGACGGGCGGGGCTTCAGTGACGGCACTCAGATGCTGCGGTCAGCGCCGGTGGTGATCAGTGGTCATGGTCGTCGTGTTCCTCGTCGTGATCATGACCGTCATGATCGTGATCATCGCTCCCGTCCTCGTGATCGTGATCGTCGTCGTCCTGCTCCGGGGTCACGCCTTCCACCGGCCGCCCGTCCACGACGGCGAGCTCATTGGGTTCGATATCCAGCTCAGCGCTATTGACCACTTCGCCCTCAACGAGGTCCACCATGTGAAGCTCCTGCTCCGAGGGGTCCGTGATGTAGGCGATATCGTCCACAACGCGGATGGCCGGGCGGGGCTCCTGCCATTCCTCGGGCTCAGTCCACGACTCAAGGACCTCGATCTCATCGAGCGTCTCGCCGCTGTCCGCATCGTAGACATGAAGGATGCCGTCCTCAGCGAGCACGAGGGCCTCGCCTTCCGGGCCCCTGGCCAGGGAACGGAAGTTATAGGCGGAGCCCACATCCACCGTGGTCATCTCCTCGCCCTCGACGTCGAAGAGCGCGACGCTGGTCATCGGCTCTTCGCTATCGGGGTCCTCGTTGTAGTCGCCCAGCAGGACACCCGAGTCGGGATGGGCGAACAGGTTCCCTGAACGGGCATAGTCCTCATCCGCCTTGATCGTGGTGAACTCGTCGCCGTCCCAGATCAGCACCCCGTCTTCGCAGCCGAAGGCGACAGTGCCGTCGGGCCCGCCGGTCTCTCCGTGGATGCCCGGGCAATCCTCGTTCCGGGCGACTTCCTCTCCCTCGCCGTCGAGCACGCGGGCCCCGCTGCGGGTCTCAGAGTCGCCGAGGGTCTCCACCCGTCCGCCGTCGTCCAGCGGCACAGCGACGCCGTGGTGCGCCTCATCGGTCGACGCCGATTCCGTCTCCAGCTCACCGGTGACGTCCAGGTCGGTGAGATCGAACTCCGCGATCTCCCCTGAGCCGTCGAAGAACAGGGCGCCGCGGCCATCATGGCCCACCACATGCCCCGGCGTATCCCCCTCGACGGTGATATCGCTCAAGAACGGGTCCGTCGCATAGTAGTGATTGTGGTCCCCGTGCGGCTCCCCCCAGGTTCCGCCGTCGAGCAGCCGGAAGGTCTCACCCTCGGTCAGGAAGAAGTGCCGACCATCCCCGGCCGGGCTCACTCTGAGGAAGCCCTCCGCGGGAAAGTCCTCCAGCACCTCCAGCGTCGCCCCATCCACGACGGCGACGCCGCCCTCGTGCGTCACCGCGAGCCGAGGGGCGGGCCCTCCCGCCTCACTGGTCTCCCGATCCGACGGGTCAGCAGCCTCCGACGCCGAAGCCCCCTCAGGCGCATCCGTCTCAGACCCTGAGTCCCCCGAGCTCCCGGAGTCCCCAGCGTCCGGCGTATCCGAGCTGCAGGAGGCGAGCAGGAGGGGAGCGAGGAGAGCAAGTGAAGACCATGACAAGGTGTGTGTTTTCATGAGAATCATTATCACTAGCTTAGCCACGTAATGCAACTCGTTCTCATCAGTGCCGCAGCGACCTTCGCCCCGTCACATGTCGCAACATGTCAGGCCGGGCGCAGCAGTGGCCGCAGATGTCTAGAATCGCCACATGCCCAGCACTTCAGCTACACCCGAAAGCACCGACCTGCGCTCCAATACGCACTGGAACCCAGGTGCATACCTGACCTACGCCTCCGAACGCACCCAGCCCTTCATCGATCTCCTGACCCACGTCGGCGCGCCCGGAGTGCGCTCGATCGTGGACCTGGGCTGCGGCCCCGGCAATGGCATGCCGATCCTGCGCGCCATGTGGCCCGACGCGTGGATCACCGGAGTGGACTCCAGCGCCGAGATGATCGAGCGCGCAGAGAGCACCACACAGGACGATCGCATCTCCTATGTGCAGGCTGATATCCGCGGCCTGTCCCTGGAGGGCACTGCCGATCTCGTGGTCTCCAATGCGGCGCTCCAGTGGCTTCCCGATCACCGGGAGGTGCTTCCGGATATCCTGAATCTCGTCGCGCCGGGCGGAACGCTGGCGGTCCAGATTCCGGGCAACTTCTCAGCACCTTCTCATCAGCTGCTGGCGGATCTCGCCGCACGCGAGCCCTATGCTTCCCATATCGACCCCGGCACCCTGCTCCAGCCGACAGCGGAGCTGGTCGACTATATGCACGATCTCGCCCGGCCCGGTGTCGACATCGACGCGTGGGAGACCCGCTACCACCACATCCTGCAGGGCGAGGACCCAGTGTTCACCTGGATCTCCGCAGCGGCTGCACGACCGGTCCTGAGCGCTCTGCCGGAGCCGGTGAAGTCCCAGTTCGTCGAGGAATACAAGGCAGCCCTCCGCGAGGCCTACCCGCGCGCCGAGATGGGAACGATCCTGCCGTTCCGTCGCCTGTTCTTCATCGCCCGCAAGGAATAGTCTCGGCGCCGCCTGCCACGCCGCTCAGACCTGTATCGTTAAGGTCCTGTGAAACACCCCAATGTTGTGGGCACGCCCCACCTGCCACTGACAGTTCTGTCCACGTACATCGCGGTGACCTGGGCTTTAGCCTGGCTGGCGGCGTCGCCGGTCGTGTTCACCGATGCCGCGGACCGTGGTGAGCAGCCGCTGCAGACCTACTACAACCTCGTGATGCTCACTCCCCTGATCGGGGCGATCGTCGCGTATCTCGTGGAACGCCGGCACGTGCGCGCACGTCGTCGTGAGGCCACTGACAGCACCGACGGCGTTCACGTGCCCACCAAGCCTCAGCCGCTGGTCGATGCGCTGGGCATCACTCCGCTGCGGCCGCTCGGCCGGCTCATCGGCTGGAGCGTGCTGAGCCTCATGCTGCTCTTCGCTTTCAGCGTCGCCGCGCTCGGCGTCGGGGCACTCTTGGGGGTCTATCCTCTTGACCCTTCGCTTCCGATATTCGTTCGTGAGCTGGAGACTCGGCTCGGCCATGACGCCACGGAGTTCATCGCCCCCGGCCTGGCAGTGGAGATCGGCCAGATCTTCCTGGGAGCGCTCGTCCTCGTCTTCATCCATGCCGCCCAGGAGATGGGCTGGCGCGGATATCTCTTCCCGCGCCTCCAGGTGCGATGGGGGCCGGGGTGGGCGGTGCTCATCACCGGAATCGCCTCGGGCCTGTGGTACGCGCCACTGCTGTACCTCGGCTTCTTCTACAACCTGGGGAACATCTTCGAGTCCCTGGCGCTCATGATCGGCTACAGCATCGTCATCGGCGGGGTCCTGGCCTGGCTCCGGACGCGCTCCGGCTCGATCTGGCCAGCCGCGTTCGGGCAGTCGATGATCACCTCAGCCGCCGTCCTGCACTTCTGGTTCGCCGCTGAAGGTGTCACCGTAGACCTGCGCGCCGCGACGCTGCAGGGATGGTCCGGGTGGATTCTCCCGGCCATCCTGCTGGGCATCCTGCTGATCATGAGCCGGAAAGCCTTCGCTCCGGCGCGGTGATCGGTCGACGGGCCCGGTGGGCACCCGCGGGGTCCGCACCGATCAGTCCTGTGCAGTGTCAGTCCTGTGCGGTGTCAGTCCTGTGCAGTGCGGACGAAGGTCAGATCGAAGATCCGGCGCCCAGCCTCTACAGCCTTGGCCTCGAAATCAGTCGTGACTCTGCCGGCGAAGCGAGGGGCCCACCCACCGATGGTGTCCACGGCCTCCTCCCAGGGCAGGGGCCGCACGTCTTTGCCGAGGCTGAGATTGTCCAGGTCTTCCAGGCGCACCTCAGTCAGTGGCGACTGATCTCCTGTCCGCTCCCCCGCATGGAGATTCTCGAATTCCGGCGCGGCCGAGATGACCTCGCGCATCTGTTCAGCGTAGCCCGACCAGTCTGTGGCCAATCGCCACAGCCCGCCCTCGGGCAGCACTCGCGCAGCCCGGGCGATGAACTCATCTTGAATCAGACGGCGCTTATTGTGCTTCTTCTTGTGCCAGGGGTCGGGGAAGAACACCCAGAGCTCAGCAACGCTGCCTTGCGGCAGGAGACGGTCCAGCACCTCCGGTGCGTTCGCCACC